>CAIUCF010000287.1 GCA_903897565.1 uncultured Rhodospirillales bacterium
ATTCTCAGGATGAGGCCTTGTCTGAGGCAGGGGGACAGGCCGACAGCATGACGACACCCTGCAGTCCCGAGGTGGCACACCATCTCGTTTGAAGAAGAGGCAATATCATGACCACGAACAAAGACGACAAGAAGAAAGCCAACCCCGAGAAGCTCAAGATCAAGGATCTCCCCGAGGAGGCCAAACCGTTGAGTGAAGAGGACCTCAACCAGGTCGCTGGCGGCACCGGCTGCAGCGGCATGAGCCAGGATCCGAAGTCATCGTTTCGGAGGAAGTAACATCTTCGGCGGCTGGACGCATCGCCTCCCGGAGGCGGTGCGCCCGGCTGATCGATCCTGCCGCAACAGGGGATATCGCTCATGCTACCCGATGATATGAGGCTTCCCATACTCGAGGGCGGCCGACGCGGCGGCGATGACATCACCATCCCGATCGACCCGGAAGGCCTCGTTCTCTACTACACGATCGGGCCGTGGCGCTATCTCCTGAACGGGCACACCGGGGTTCACAGCGAGGTGATCTCAGACCTCGACGCGGCGGTCTACGAGGCATTGTCCGTTGCCGATCCGCGTCGCCACTGGCAGGCCCTCATCGAGCGCTGGGGTTCCCGGGTCGAAGGGCGGATTCGGGAGGTCGAAAGGCTTCGCGACGGCAGCGATCCGCGAATGGTACCGGCGGAACGCCAGCAGTCCTTTGTCGTCGACCGCCGGCCACGCGAATTCACGGTCTATGTCGCCCAGGCCTGCAACTTGGCCTGCCAATACTGCTTCAACAGCCGCGGCACGTTCGGTGGGCCGGCCGCGCTGATGACAGCCTCGGCCGCGACCGAGGTGCTTGCCTTCATCTCGAAGGAGGCACGCGCAGGACTCTACCCCACCATCAAGGTCGACCTGTTCGGTGGAGAGCCGCTGCTGGCACCCGAGGCGACCCGAATCTTGGCGCGCGGACTCCAGGACCTCAACCATGAGGGGCTGGCCACCCAAATTCACATCCTGCTCTTCACCAATGGCACGATTTATCACAAGGAGATCTTCGACATTCTGGCGGAGCGCAGTGATCTCTGCACGGTGATGGTCAGCATCGATGGCGAACGCGAGACCCATGACAAGAACAGGCCGTTCGCCAGCGATGGCAGAGGGTCGAGTTACGACCTCGTCCTCGGCAATCTGAAGCGGATGGCCGCCGAGGGAATCCCCCACTCGGCGGTTTGCGTCGTCCCGGAACCCTTCGATTTCGTCGCCGCCTCGGAAGCCCTGCATGCGCTCGGCATCAGCCGGCTGGAACTGAAGGAACCTCTGCAGCATGTCTTCGGACGCGAGAGCCCGGAGGCTGTGTCCTATTCGAACTTTGCCCGCTGGCGCCGGAATTACCTCGCCTATTGCGACTATTACCTCGACCATCTCGACGAGCCGGGTTGGGTCGAACACACGGACCGGATCGCCCTGGCCAGCACCTACCAATGGATGATGGAAGCGTCGGGGCGGCAGCGCATCGGTCTCGCCTGCCGGCTCGCCGAGTTGAAGGTGGGTATTTCGCCCCGCGGGGAAATAATGCCCTGCATCTCATTCCTCAAGCATGGGGACTTCCGCCTGGGCGACGTCCGTTCCGGATTTGACGTCGAGCGCTATGCCTCGTTCCAGGAATGGCTGCTCGCCAACGGGCAGCATCGGATCGATCATCCGCGGTGTCGCAATTGCTTCGCCAAACTAGCCTGCAATGGCGGCTGCTATGCGGAGAGCCTGGACCGCTCCGGCCGGCTCGAGCCACGGGCCCGCGCGGGATGCGACTATACCCAGGAACGCGTCAAGCTCGATCTGCATTTTCTGGCAAGTATGCGGCGGCGCCACCCGGCGCTCCTCGCGCGGCTCCGTGGCGACTGAACCCGTTGCAGCAGAGGAGGATCGACAATCCCGCCCGATTCTGAGCCACTCGGCGTCGATGCGTCCGGTGTCACCGAGGCACTCGATCTGCTCTTCGTCATCATGCCGTTCGCGGCCCTGCGCGAGCCGACGCTCGGCCCGAGCCTTCTCAAGGCCGGGCTCGCGAGAGCGGGCTTCCGGGCGGGACTCCGCTATTTCCAACTCGATTACGCGGCCGAGACCGGTATCGCCCGCTACGAACAGGCGGTGCGCCATCTGGCCTCGCGTTCCCTTTCCGGTGACTGGATCTTCGCGGAGGCAGCATTCGGCGCCGATGCCCCCGATCCCCAACCCTATCTAGACCACTTGATAGAAGATTATGCCCGTCGTGAGGACGATGTCTTCTACGGGGTGACCTTCCGCGAAGGAGCATGCTTCGTCGATTATCTGCGCGAAACACTATTTCCCCTGCTCCTGGAGCTCCGCGCCGGCGCCACCGCATTCGTCGACCGATGCGTCGCCGAGATCCAGGCTCTCGCACCGCCGATCGTCGGGTTCAGTTCCTCCAGCCAGCAGGCCTGCGCCTGCCTCGCCGTCGCCCGCCGGCTGAAGGCGTTGCCGCAACCGCCGTTGGTTCTTTTCGGCAATGCCAATTGTCATGGTGAGATGGGCGCACAATTGCTGCGCTCCTTCCCCTGGATCGACGCGGTTTGTACGGGTGAAGGCGACGAGGTCCTGCCCCGTTTCCTGACAGCCCTGCGCGCCGACGAAGAATTGCCGGAGGTGCCGGGCATGCTGCGACGGCAGGACGCCGATTCCGCGATCCCGGTTCCCCGTGTCGAGCGCCTCGACCTGCTGCCATACCCCGATTACGGCGATTACTTCGATCAAGCCGGTCGGGCCTTCCGGGGCGAGGCCCCTGCGGCCGACCTGCCGCTGGAAACGTCGCGCGGTTGCTGGTGGGGCGAAAAGTGTCACTGCGTGTTCTGCGGGGACCTACCCGCACTGCTCCCCTACCGTAGCAAGACGCCCTCCCGAGTGCTGAGCGAACTCCACGCCTTGACCGCCGCCCACCCCTTCGTTTCCGTCCAATGCGTCGATGATGCGATGGATGCGCGGTATCCGGAGACGTTGTTTCCAATGCTCGCCGCGGAAGGACCGACGCTGCCGTTCTACTTTCAGGTCCGGCCGAATCTCTCGCGGGCCGATCTGCAGGCGATGCGTGCCGGAGGGGTCGCCTGGATTCAGCCGGGGATAGAGAGCCTCAGCGGCGCGGTGCTCCAGACCATGCGCAAGGGCACCAGCCGGATCCAGAATCTTCAGCTGCTCCGCTGGTGCGGAGAGTTGGGGATCTGTGTCGACTGGAACTTCCTGTACGGATTCCCGGATGAGGATCCCGCTGAATATCCGCGGCTGGCCGAGGAGTTGCCGCTTTACTCCCACCTCCAGCCGCCACAGCTCGGGAGCACCTGGATCACTCTGAAGCGTTTCAGCCCGCATTGGCGCAATCCTGGCGAATTCGGCCTGACGAATATCCGGCCGTGGCCTTCCTATCATCATGTCTATCCGCTCGGAGAGACGGCTCTGGCCCGGCTGGCGTTCTTCTTCGATTGTGATTACGTCGATGGCCGCCAGCCTTTCGAATACAGCAGGCCGCTGCGTCGCGCCGCCGGGGAATGGATCGCCGCCTGGCAAGGACAGGTCGATAACCGCCCTCGTCTTGAGGTCTTCCGGCTTCGCCGGGACGAACTGCTGGTGATCGATACCCGGACCTGCGCCGTCGGTTCGAGCCATCGGCTCGGTGGCCTGCCGGCGAGATTGCTCGAATTCTGCGACGACGGTCCGACACACGCCCGGATTCTTCGCCGCTGGGACGGACACGAGTCCGACACCGTTGACGCGACGCTTGCAGCGCTGGTGGAGGCGAAGCTCATGATCTCCGATCACGGTCGCTTTCTTTCCCTTCCACTTCTGCGCAATCGCTAGGGGCGAACTGCGATGACGACCGATCTCGATGTCCTGTTTCCGGTCATGCCCTACTTCTCGTTGTCTGCGCCGGCTGCGGGTGTCAGCCTGCTGAAGGCGGAACTCGCCCGCGCCGGCTTCTCATCCGCGATCTGGTATCTGAATTTCGACTTCGCCGAACGGACCGGATGGGAGGCCTATCGCCATCTCGATTCTCATCTGGCCGGAGAATGGGCCCTGGCCCGTGCCGCCTTCGGTGAACAGATCCCCGACGAAGCCGAGGCCCGCGCCTGGATTCTCGCCGATGCGGGTCAGGATTTCGCCCGGCTGCCTTCGTTGCGCCGCGAGCAGCAGAATGAGCGGCAGCGCTATTTGACAGATCGGCTGATTCCCTATGCGATCGACGCCGTCGCGACCGCCCGGTCGCTGTTCGATGATTGGTCCCGGCGAATCTTGGATGCCCGCCCTCGGGTCGTCGGATTCAGTACGATGTTCGGCCAGTCCGGCCCATCGCTCGGGCTCGCCTATCGCCTGAAGCAGCTGCCCAATGCGCCTGTCGTGATCTTCGGTGGCGCCGGTTGCCAGGGCGAGATGGGGCAGGAGATGCTGCAGCGCTTCCCATGGATCGACTATGTCTGCATCGGCGAGGGCGACATTGCCTTTCCAGCCTTCCTTGAGGGCCTCCTGCGCCGCGGCGATCACAGCCCCGTGCCTGGCATTCTCAAGCAAGGCGAGAGCCAGGATTTAGGCTTTGCACCAGTTGTGACCGATCTCGACGGGCTGGCGATCCCCGACTACACCGAGTTCTTCGCGCGGCGGCTGCACTCGCCGCTGGCCGATCAGGCCGGTCCACCCCTGGTCCTCATGGAAGCGTCGCGTGGCTGCTGGTGGGGAGCGAAACACCAATGCCGGTTCTGCGGGCTCGGTGGCGTCGAAATGCACTATCGCAGCAAGTCGGCAGAACGATCGCTCGACGAAGCCGAATACCTGATGGAGGGAAATGGCAGCCGGATTCTGCAGTTCACCGACAACATCACCGACATCAGGCGGATCGAAAGCATGTTCCGCAGGCTGCCGGAGCGGATTCCCGGCGTCGCAATCCATTGCGAGATCAAGTCCAATCTCGCGCGCCATCAACTCGCCTCGCTCCGCGCCGGCGGCGTCACCATCGCCCAGCCGGGGATCGAGAGCTTCAGCAACCGGCTACTGCGCCATATGAGCAAGGGCTGCACAGTGGCCCACAATATTTGTGCCCTGCGCTGGTGCCGTGAACTGGATATCGAAGCGTCATGGCTGATGCTCTACGGTCTCCCCGGCGAGCCCGTGGAGGAATTCCCGAAGATGGCGGCGCGGCTGCCACTCCTCGTCCACCTCAATCCGCCCGCCGCTTGCAATCGGATCACGCTGCAGCGCTTCAGCCCTTACTGGCGCGAGGCCGCCACCTGCGGCGTCACCAATATTCGACCGCGCTTCGATTATCGCTATGTCTTCCCGCTCGCCGGCGCCGATCCCGCCGGGCTCTGCGCCCATTTCGACTATGACTACACGGACGGCCGAGACCTCGATTACGCGACACCGATCGCCGAGGCCGTCGAAGCGTGGGTCCGCCTATGGCAGGTGCCGCCCGGACGCCAACCGCATCTCGATCTGTTCCGGACCAGGGAAGGAGTCCTGATCCTCGACACCCGCCCATGCGCCCGACGTCCGGCCTATCGCCTGGCCGGGTCCGCGGCGGAGATCTATCTCGCCTGCGACACGGCGGCCACCTTGCCAATGCTGGCAAGAACCTTCGCCGGCCGAATGCCGGAAGACGCCATCAAGAGCCTACTCGACGAACTGACCGAAGCCGGGTTGCTCTGGGAAGAGGAGGAGCATTATGTGGCGTTGGCGTTGTTCCACAACCGCCCCCAGCCCCCGGCAGGTTCTGGATGACCACCGCCCCCGGCGCGCTATCCAGCGGGATCACGCAGTCGTGCCGGCGTCCCCCGGCTTGGCAGCCGCAGCTCAGCTCAGCTCAGCTCAGCTCGAGGCAGATAACCTCGATCGGCTTCTGCCGAACGAAATAAGGCCGGTGGAGCTTCGCGATCGCCTGCACCATCGGGGTACCACGTCTGCCGTTGCATCAAGAGGTCCCCTTCCGACGGGGCGACGCCGTGACCGGGATTAATCCCGTGTGCAACTCGGGATCTGCGACGGCACACGCCTCGGGCAATGAGCAGTCTGGAAGCGCGGTCACGGGCGACGAGGATGGTTGATGCACGTCAATGCCCGGACCGGCTGCACCCCATAGCCTGAATTACAATTCAGAGCCTGGAGCACGCTGCCGATGTCGGTGCCGAATTATGTCCGATGGTTCCGGGAGATCCGGCTCGCCGATGTTCCACACGTCGGCGGCAAGAATGCGTCCCTCGGCGAGCTCTATTCCGCGCTCACCGCCGCGGGCATCCATGTCCCGAACGGGTTCGCCGTCACGGCGCAGGCCTACCGCGACGCCTTGGCCGAGGCTGGAGCAGTGCCGAAACTTCGCCGACTTCTCGACGGCCTCGACGCTAGCGATGTCGGGGCGTTGGCGCAACGCGCGGCCGAAGCCCGGGCCATCGTCTATGAGGCGACCGGCGGAGGGGAACTGCGGCGCCAAATCCTGCTCTCATATCGCGATCTGGCGAAGCAATACGGCGACGACGTCGCCGTAGCCGTCCGCAGTTCGGCAACCGCCGAGGATCTTCCGAACGCCAGCTTCGCCGGTCAGCACGAGAGCTTCATCAATATCCGTGGCGAGAGCGACGTGATCGAGGCATGTCGACGCTGCTTCAGTTCGATCTTCACCGACCGCGCGATCATCTATCGTCTCGACAACGGTTTCGACCACTTCAAGGTCGCCCTTTCGGTCGGCGTGATGAAGATGATCCGCTCCGACCTCGCCTCGAGCGGGGTCATCTTCACCCTCGACACTGAATCCGGGTTCCGCGATGTCGTGTTCCTCACCGGCGCCTATGGGCTCGGCGAAAACATTGTTCAAGGTCGGACCGATCCGGACGAGTTCTATGTCCATAAGCCGACCTACAAACAGGGTTATCGGACGGTTCTCCGGCGTACGCTGGGCAAGAAGCAGTTGCGGATGATCTATGCCGACGGCCATACCGGCGCAACCACCGAGAACGTCGCGACACCCGAGGCGGACCGCGCCAGATTCTGTCTTGCCGACACAGAGGTGTTGGAGCTCGCCGGCTACGCGATCAAGATCGAGGATCATTACACGAGCCTCTCCGGCCAGCCGACGCCCATGGATATCGAGTGGGCGAAAGACGGCGAGGACGGCCGGCTGTATATCGTGCAGGCGCGTCCCGAGACCGTGGCGTCGCGACGATCGGCGACCGCGTTCGAGACCTACGCCCTCAAGGGCACCGGCCCGATCCTCGCCACCGGACACGCGGTGGGCGAGAAGATCGGCTCGGGGACCGTGCGGATCGTCGGCGATCTTCATGACCTCGCCGCGTTTCGACCGGGCGAGGTCCTGGTCTCGGAGACCACGACGCCGGACTGGGAGCCGGTGATGAAGACCGCCGCGGCGATCGTCACCAACCGCGGCGGTCGCACCTGTCATGCCGCCATCGTCGCACGCGAACTCGGCGTCCCCGCGGTCGTCGGCGCCGAGGGCGCGACCGAAGCCCTTGCCGGGGGCGTCGCGGTCACCGTCTCCTGCGCCGAAGGCGACATCGGCCGCGTCTATGCCGGGCAAATCCCGTACGAGACGACACGGGTCGGCACCGATGAACTGAAGCGGCCGCGGACCGCGATCATGGTGAACCTCGGCAATCCCGAGCGCGCCTTCACCACCGCGATGCTGCCAAATGACGGCGTCGGGCTGGCGCGGATGGAGTTCATCATCGGGGAGCACATCGGCATTCACCCGATGGCCCTCGCAGAGCCGGAAAGGATCGCATCCCCTACGGATCGGGAAGCGATCATGAAGCTGGCCGCAGGTTACGATCCGCCGTCGCGCTTCTTCGTGGAAAAGCTGTCGGAAGGCGTCGGCATGATCGCGGCCGCGTTCTACCCTAAACCGGTGATCGTGCGCCTGTCGGATTTCAAGACCAACGAATACGCCAAGCTGATCGGCGGCGCCGGATTCGAGCCCAAGGAAGACAATCCGATGCTGGGTTTTCGCGGCGCCTCGCGTTACGCCCACCCCGCCTATGCCGCCGGGTTCGCCTTGGAATGTGCGGCGCTGCTGCGTGTCAGGGAGGAAATGGGGCTCACCAATCTCCGGATCATGGTTCCGTTCTGTCGCCGCGTCGAAGAAGGCCGGCGCGTGATCGAGGCCATGGCGGCGAACGGGCTGCGACGCGGCGAAAACGGCCTCGAAATCTACGTCATGTGCGAAATCCCGAACAACGTCATCCTGATCGATGCGTTCGCCGAACTCTTCGACGGATTCTCGATCGGCTCCAACGACCTGACCCAGCTCACCCTGGGCGTCGATCGCGACTCCGAGATCGTGGCGTTCGATTTCGACGAACGTGATCCCGGGATGCTGGAGATGCTTCGCCTTGCAGTCACGGGCGCAAAGCGCAACGGCCGCCACGTGGGCATCTGCGGGGAAGCACCGGCAAATTATCCCGAGATCGCCCGCTTTCTCACCGAGCTCGGGATCGATTCGATCAGCGTCAATCCGGCAAGCCTGATGCGGACCATGAGTGTCGTCAGCGAAGCGGAGGCGCAAGAGTCCGGCGTCCGCTGAGATGATCTGAGGGCGGCAAAATCCGAATACTCCTGCGCTTAACCGGATCGCCGCTCGCATGGCGAACAATTATCGGTGACCGCCATTCAGTCGATCAGCTCGCGGAATAATGGCGCTCAGAACGATCCCGAGCGCTCGACACCAATCTCGACATGGTCTCCCGCCCGCATGATGCGAAGGACCTCCTGGCGCCCCAGCTGTTGCTGCTCGATCGGAGCGGGGACGGCAACCCGCTGAGACTCCCCCGGGAGCAGCGTTGCCTCGACCCTCACCAACGCGTGATCCCAGGAGCCATCACGATCTCGAACGGGTGTGTCGATGGTGGTGACGACGTCGGCGCCGTCGCGGCCGCGCAACCAGTAAACGAGCGCCGATGCGCCGGAATCGAGTGGTATCCGGACGGCCTGGGCAGCGGTGAGTTCCTGTGGCGGCATTGCCCGAGGGGCTGCCGCGCCGGCAACCGCGCCGCCGATCACGATGAGAGCTACCGCACCTATCGTGTGAATGAACCGTGTCATTGCTTGTCTCCAGTTGAGGTATCGGCTCTGCTGGATATTTACGTATTGCAATTTCCGGGTGAATAGTTGTCCTCAGGCAATCACCATCCCGGAGCTCGGCAGGATCATGGATCGCATCGATGCAATGAAGGTGTTCGTGACCGCCGTCGATGAGGGCAGCCTCGCCGGTGCGAGCCGGCGCCTGAAACGGTCGCCGACGGCGGTCAGCCGGGCGCTCGCCTTCCTCGAAGCCCATGTCGGGGTCGAGCTCCTGCATCGAACCACGCGGTCGATCCGACTGAGCGAGGCTGGCGAGCGCTATGCCGCGGCATGCCGGCGCATGCTGGTCGATCTCGAGGAAGCAGACATGCTCGCGGCCGGCGAACGGGCGGCGCCACGCGGCATGCTGACGATCTCGGCGCCGCCGATCAGCGGCGAGGAGGTCCTTCGGCCGATCCTCGATGATTTCCTCGACCTCTACCCGGCTGTATCGGCACGGCTGCTGCTCCTCGATCGCCATGTCAACCTGATCGACGAGGGCGTCGATATCGCGCTGCGCACCGCCGACCTGCCAGATTCCTCCCTCGTGTCCGTGCATCTCGGCGGCAATGTCCGCCGCGTCGTGGTGGCGTCGCCACGTTACCTGGCCGATCATCCCCGCATTGACGAGCCGGCAGACCTCGCGCGACACCAGATTGTCGCCTTCACCAATCTCGGTCTCAACTCCTGGAGCTTTACCCCGGCCAAGGGTTCGACGATCCCGCGGACCATCCAGTTCAACCCGCGGCTCACTGTCAACACCGTGCGCGCCGCTGTCGCCTCGGCCGTTGCCGGCCGCGGCCTGACCCGGCTCTATTCCTATCATATCGCGGAATATGTCAGGGATGGTCGACTCAAGATCGTGCTGGCCGATGCCGAGCATCCGCCGTTGCCGGTAAATCTGCTGGCCCCGCATGGTCGGATGTCGGTGCCGAAGGTCCGTGCCTTCGTCGATTTCGCGGCACCCCGGCTGCGCGCGGCCTACGCTAGGATGGCGACCGAGGCGGCGACGCTCAGGTAATTATCCTGAAATATGGCCGAATCCATGCGAGGAGACGGGAATTCTCTCGGCCTTGCCAGCTCAGACGGCGTGGCCTGAAGCGGGCCCTCGCCACTTAGGACGAAAAACTACGGGTCGCCTGACCGTTGCCAGCGCCTCTCCCGCCTCAATCCTCGCGCTTCATCGTGCTGATCCCCTTCGCCAACGGGATCTCGCCGACGTGATAGCTGTGGCAGGCGATACACGAATCCGTGGCTTTTTGCGGCGCGTGACATGCGGCGCAGGTCTCGCGCTTGATCGGCAGGAAGCCGGCGGCGAAGCTCCACGGATCGTGGCCGTGATAGGTCGCTGCCGTGTCGGCTGAAGCCGCCATGACGTGGCAGGTATCGCACCCATTTCGCGGCATCAATGACAAGTGTGCCTGATGCGAGAATTTGGTCGCACCACGGTCGTCCGGGTTCGGCTGCCGGCCGCGCCAATTGACACGAAGCCCCTGGGCCTGCTCATCGACGCTATGACATTTCATGCACGCGCCCGGACCGGCTGGGTCGGCAAGCGAGGCGAGGAGTTTCGCCGCGACCGGAACCGCCGGGTCAGTCGCATAACGGGCACTGACATCGAGCCAGGCATGCATGAATCGGTCTTCATGCTCGACCGGGCGGTAGAACAACGTGAAATCCTGCCGGTACCAGCCGCCATGGGCAACCCATTCATCAGGTGACATCGCGGGCGGCGGCGCCGGGGCCGCGAGTGGCGGCAGTGACGCGGCGGTGACCGGCGCGGCCGGGGCTCCCGCGCCCAGGATGTCGCCACCGCCACCAAGGATGTCGTCATGACTCGCGGGGGGAGCCGCTGGTTTCGCAGGAACCGACTCGGCCGGCGCGGGCGGCGGTGCCGCGCCCAGAATATCGCCGCCCAGAATGTCCGCATGGCTTTCGGAGGCGGCGGGCTTCGCCTGACTGGCCGCGGGCGCTGGCGCGGCCGGTGCCGGTGCCGGTCCAGCGCCAAGGATATCACCGCCGAGAATATCCGACTGCTTGCCGGCGGGCTTCGCCGGTTCCGGTGCAGGCGGTGTCGCGCCCAGGATGCCGCCGCCGAGGATGTCGGCATGGCTGGCGCTCTCCGCGCTCGGCTGTTGCGATGGCGGGGCGGCTTCAGCGGGCTTCGCAGGGGGCACGACGATGGGGTGCCCGGCGTGGCGGGCGTCGAGATCCTTGTCGAGATCGGGGAACCACGACCGCTCGGCAGCGTCGACCATGTCCTTCGAGACGCCGGCCAGAAGGTCGGTGCTCTGGTCGTCGAGCGAGGCCGCGGCCGCACCATCTGGGGCGGGTCCAGCCATCGCCGCCGTTAGGCGCGTCGCCACGGCAGGCTGCCCTCCCTGCGCGAGGTCATGAAGCAACGTCTTGAAAGCCCAGGCGATCTGCGCTGCCGCGGCAAGTTGTTCGTCCGTTGCATCCTGGAGATCGTTGAGGTGCGTCGTCCCGAGCGTCGCGAACGCCGCCTTGCCCTCGGGGGTCGCAGACAGCAGCATCCGGGTAAAGGGGGTCAACTCACCATCGGCTGAGGCCGGCCATTGCCCGACCCAGACACCCTTCTTCTGCAAGGTATCGAGGTCCAGTTCAGGGACTGTAACGACAGCGATCCCCTTGTCTCCGGTCAAGGCCTTGCCACGAATTTGCTCCTGATGGCAGGCGGCGCAATCGGCTTTGAAACCGCCGAGCGCCATGACCCTGCCGAGCGGTCCCACGACGTGACAGTTGGTGCATTCCTTGGGCACCAATTTGGCGTCCGACTTCGCGAAATGCTGGTTGAAGTGGGCGGCATGATCGAAGATCAGGCGGGTCCGCCGCTTATAGGGATAGTTCCGGAATTCGGGATGCCCGGCCGAGAACGACGCGAACTGTTCGAGATGGCAGGTCTTGCACACGGAATCGCCGATGTTCCGGAGATTCGCCGTAGCGCCGCGATGTTCTTGATGGCAGTCCGAGCATGTCAGGATCGGCGTCGACGGCGACGTTCGGAACGTGGTGCCGGACGATTTCAGGCTGGAATCGATCTCTGCCGTGACGCGCGCCAGTTCCGCAGGATCTCGGCTGTGCGGAGCGGCCGGGTGATCGCCCAGCGAATGGCAAGTCAGGCACCGTTCCGGCGCTGCGGACGGTTTGGCTGGTCTCAGCGCCGCGTGAAGCCAGGCCACCGCCCCCGTGCCGACCCGGCCGTGACAGGCGTCGCAATCCGTGATCGCGGCATGCTGATGGGCCAGGGGGCCGGGCTCGAAGAAGTTGCGGGCGGCACCACCATTGAGGAGGAGCGCGAGCGCACCGATCACGATCGCGAATAGCAGCCAGACGGCCCTGCCGCGTTTCGCCTTGAGGCTCCGCACTGGAACGCAGGGAATGATCGGACGGCAACAGCTGCCATCGGGATTGGGCCCGGTTTCGCAGGCGCCGCCGGCCAGTTGCGAACGCGTGCACTCCCAGCGATCGCCGTGCCGCCTCGGCGCGCACTCGGCTGTTGCCCGGCATAGCCCCTTGCGATCGGGCCCCAGCCTGCAGGCATGCCCTGCCGCGGCGTGCCCGCAGATCCAGGGCTGTGTCGGCCGTTCATAGGCACTCGATGACGGATCCGTCGGCTGAAGCGGCGCCATCCGGATCAAATCCCCCCAAACGCGTAGAAGAGCACAATATGAACCACAATAAGGGGAATGATCGCAAAGCTGAGCGGAACGTGCAGGAACAACCATCCCCGCAGGGTCATGTGGATCGTGTACTGATAATCGAGCGAATCCTTGGTGACGAGCAGCGACTCGATCTGGTCGAGGAACTGACGTCCCTTCGGCGACAGGTACCGCTCCGTCGCTCTCAGGTCGCGGACGAGATGACGGAAGGAATGGCGGACCTCGAACAGATGGCCAAATCTGGGGGCGGTCTGGGCGAGGAAGGGACGAAGCCTGCGGACGTATAGCTCGGCAATCGCCGGGCTGCCGGTCTCGGTCACGGAGCGCCTAGCGAGTTCCTCGACTTCGGCCGAAAGTCGGGCACGGATCGCAGGAATTCGTTCCAACAGGACCGCCTCGCCACGGCTCCGCAGCCGGGCTGGCATCGCCCGGCTCAGACCGATGCCGACAAATCCACTGATCGCGATCAACACGAACACCGACCAGAGCACCCGGTCGAACGCGCCGCCCGGGAATTGCCCCCCAGTATGGACGAGAAAGACCGCAGAGGCGAACAAGCCGGCGTAGATGTGGAACTGCAGCCAGGTCGACGCCGACAACAGCGGTAGAAATGGCAATTTCTTGCGCGCGTTGAACAGGATGAGCGACAGCAACACAGCGACCAGCAGCCAGCCTGTGACGAACGAGGCGTGCTTCCAATCATGGACAGGCATCCGCCCATAGATGATCGTCAGGACCAGCGCGCACAGACCGACGAGTCCAAGGTTCCGGGCGCGTCTGACGGCAAATGTCGTCACCGGTCCACCCATTGCGCAACAGCGGCAGGATCGCCGATATCGATCCGAACCAGCGCATCATGCGGACAAGCCCGCTGACACGCCGGACCATCGAGCTGGTCGAGGCACAGGTCACACTTAGTCGCCTTCAGAACCGGTTTGCCGGAGACCTCGTCAATGAGCAGCGCGCCTTCGCGGTCGCGAATTTCGACCAGTCTGATGTTGCTGTAGGGGCACGAGTTCACGCAAGTACCGCAGCCGACACATGTCGGATCGTCGATCACGACGCGGCCGTCTTCGGAAAGCCGCTGGATGGCGCCGGTCGGGCAACCGATGAGGCAGACTGGATCGCGGCAATGCATGCAGGCATTGGCGACCATGAGCTTGTGATGCTCGGGGCCGTGGCGGATGAAGCGCGGATTGTTGTCGTGGGCGGTGGCACACGCAGTGACACAGTCGTTGCAGTTCACGCAGCGTTCGGTGTCGATCACCATCGCCTGGGTGCCGTTGATGAAGCGACGGTCCACCAGGAAATCCATGAGCGACTGATCGATCGTCAGTTCCGTGGGCGGCGCGAGAGCGATATCGAGCAGCGGTGCGGCCTCCGCCGATCTGAGGACGTACTCTTCGACCAGCGCCGTCGGAACACGCAGGATATCGACATAACCGATGGCATGAAGGCTGCGCTTCAAAGCTGGAGATCCGCGGCCGTTGTACTGCGCCGCGATTTCCTCCAGGCCGAAGATATCGTTCATCGTGGCGACGGACAGTGTGCGTTGGCCATCGCCCAGACGCTCGCTGACCCGGGCGAATCCGGATCGGATCATGATCAAGCCGTCAACGTAGTGGCCCTGTTCGGCGATCACCGGCTCGGACTCGACGGGGCGATCTTCGTCCAACGCCGCTAACTGCCGCTTATATGCACGGTTCCAGTCGAACGTCCCGTAGGTCTCGAACTGGGTTTCCGCGGCGATCAGCGATAACGAATGATCATCGAGGTCACGGAAGAGCGGAGATTCCCGCAGATGGGTCTTAAGGCTGCGGCTGCGGTAGCGCTCGTCGATGAAATTGCGGAAATCTTCGTCGCGCTTGCGGATCTCTCGCATTCCGGTCCAACGGAGTTCAAGTAACTCGCTGGTCTCGGCGGCGATGACGGTCGCATTCCGGGGCGTCCGCGACAGGGCTGCTATTTCACCAAACATATCGCCGCTGCCGATATTGATCGTCTTGTGCTCCCCGAAGAACGCGTCCGGGTCGCTGAGGAACGCCGCTTGTCCCCGGCCGGCACGGTACCGCAGATTCCAGCTCATCCTTCTGCCGTATCGGTCGACGTCCCGCGCCTCGGGCACCCGGGCGTTGCGCCAGAGCTGTGACACGGCCGAGAACCAGCTGCGCGTCCTCCGCCTCACCTGGGCTGCGGCCAGCGCCGGGGGCGCGTCGATCGCGACCGCCACCGACCCGCTCAGTACGATGAAGGCGGAATGACCGTAATCGCCTTTCCGCACGACGATCTGTCCCCGTTCATACTGGTCGATACGGGCATGATCCCGGATCAGCTTCCGTAGCGACATATGTGCGGGGAACTGCTCCGGATCGATCGCTCGGAACAGCGGCAGCGCCAGAACCCGATCGATCTCGGATTCCGAAAGCTCTTCGTCGAAGGGCTCGGGTTCGAGCCCTTCGAGTTCCAGATCAGCCGCTAATGCCATGCTTCGGCCCGCCCCCTGCCGGCGCCCGACCTACTCGAGCGCCTTGCCCTTGTACTGATCCGGCCCAGGGATCATGGAGTCGATCGCGCCGAGAGTGCTGCCGTCATAATTGGTGACGAACTGCTTGGTGGCGTTGCCGATCGCATCGGCGAGGCCAGACAACTCGGCATCATTATTGAGTCTGAGATGGACAGCCCTGACTGACTTCATCATCTCGTCGGTTTCCGGCAGTTTCAGCGCCTGGGAAATAGCGTTGAGCCGCTGGGCGTCCGCCTGCGCCCGTTGGGCCATCGTGGTCGCGTAGGTGGCGTTCTGCGTAGCCTTGCCGACGGCGCGCAACGACTCCTCGAGCTCGACCGCGGCACCCACCACATACATCTTGCGCTTCACGTTCTGCGTCGCCTCAGGGTTCGACTTGCCGCCTGTGTACCAAACGTTGTGGCGAATCTCGCCCTGCGTCCAGGAAACCAGTTCGAACGGGCTCAGCGGATGGCCGCCGACATTGATGAGCTTTTCTTGGGGCACGATGTGGCAGCTATAACAATTCTTCGCCAGCTCGTAGAGCATGGCCGGGCGGATCATCCCGCCCGCGACCGAGTCGGCCCAACGCTTGTCGCGCTCGGCTGGGCTTTCAGTCTCCTTCTTCTTGCCGCTGAAGCTGCTGTGGACCTTCATATAGGGTGCGCCCGGCCCATGGCAGGATTCGCAGGAGATCCCGGCGACCGGCTGGGGTTCACCATCCTTGATCGCCTGCGTGAAGTGGCAACTCAGGCAGAGCGGCTCGGCCTTGATGCGCTTGATGCCCAGCTTCTTGGTGATGTCGTCGGCTTTGGTGGCACGGGGCAGATCGTGGAAGGTCGTGAAATGGTGCGTCTTCTCCCAGACGACCGCCTCATTCTTGTGGCACTCGGCACAGGCCGTGGGGCCTACGACATTCTGCGGCGGCGGCTCGCCGGCCAAGGTCACGGATGATAGCCCGACGAGCATGACCAAGGCGGCGATAGCCCGGACAGCCAACGACCGGGCGGCCGATTCGAGAAACTTCGATACACGCATTATTTGTCCACTCCCCACCCGAATAAAAATCGCTCTAGTTGAATACTATACCAATTCCTCGAAGGCCGGCCGAGCGCGGCTCACGCGTCTATCACCACTTCGCCCTGAGGAACCGCCACGCAGACCAGGCAGGTGCCCTCTTTGTTTTTGAATCCCGGCGCGGCCGGATAAGTGACGCTGCCCGAGCGGATCGCGGTTTCACAGGTTCCGCAATTGCCCGCGCGGCAGCCGCTGTCGATCGTGATTCCATTCGCCTCAGCGACGTCCAGGATGTTGCGGTCGCTAGGTTGCCAGACGATCGTCTTGCCGCTGCGCGTGAAGTTCAGATGCGGGGCGGCCGCACCGACAGCCACGACCGGCGTCGGCGCCGTCGCCTTGACCGATGGCGAGCCGAATGCCTCGAACCGGATATCGCTCTCGGGGACGCCCCACTCGCGCAGCGCCTTGTTGATCCCGTCCATCATTGGCGGCGGACCACAGGTATAGAATTCGTAATTGTTGGACGGCAGGATCCGCTTCAGCAAGGCGCCATCGACGAAACCATGCTCGTGGTAATCGCGCCCGTGAACGCAAGTATCCGTCGGATTACTATAGACGACGACAATACGGACATTGGGATATTCGCTGGCGATATGGGCGAGGTGTTCGCACATCGCGTGCTGGGGGCGGTTTACCGCACCTTGCACGAACCAGGTTTCCCGCTTGCTGCCGGATGCACAAATCGTGTTCAGCATCGACATCACCGGCGTCAGACCGACCCCACCGGCGATCAGGACCACAGGACGGTTACTTGCAACGTCGAGGTAGAAATTGCCCGACGGCGCCCGGACGTCGATCAGCGTCCCCTCTTCGAGACTATGAAAGAAGCCGGATGCGAGGCCCGGCGGCAACTCGGGCTGTTTGGGCGGCGGTGGAACGCGTTTAATCGTGACGCGGTAATAATCTCGCTGCAGCGGAGTATCCGAGAGGGAGTAACAGCGCGTCACCGGCTTCTGCTGGCCCGGAATCTTTAGCTGGAACGTCAGATACTGACCGGGGTGAAATGGCGGCAGCGGCTTGCCGTCATGCGGCTTCAGATAGAATGAACAAATCCCTTCGGCCTCCATCACCTTGCGGTCGATCTTGAACTTGCGCACCCCTTCCCACGACGAGTCGTGGCGTTCGCGGTCACGGGCAATCAAATCGAGGTCGAGACGCATCCGTTCTCGGAAAAGTTCCAGAGCCTGCCGATCGTGCTGCAGGGCCATCCGCCGCCGCCTGACGACGTCGACCACGTCGAACGCCACAACCAGGAGCGTCCCGCCGAGAATCAGAATCCCGGCGAGTTCGCCCCAACTCGGCAGCAGCTGCAGCGGCGTCATGGCTCCAGCACCTCCCTAGAATTGGTAGAGGATCTCGGACCGCAGTCCGTAATCATTGTCATGGTGATCCTGGACGGCGGTAAAGGCGTTCAA
>CAIUCF010000288.1 GCA_903897565.1 uncultured Rhodospirillales bacterium
GTCCGGCGCCGGGATCAGTGATCCTGCTGCGCGACGGCGAGGATACCGACTGGCAGCTCGATGGCAGCTTCGAAATGCTTCACGTCTATCTCAATCTCGAAGGCGTGCCGGAGGGCATGGACGCGCCGCATCTGTCGCGGCCGTTCCGCGATCCGCTGCTGTTCCAGATGGGGCTCACGGCGGGTCTCGCCGCGCGCGAAGGTTGCGGCGACAGCCGCTACATGGCGCCGTTGCTCGAGGCGATTCAGCAATGCTTCGTCGATCGTCACCTGGTCTCGGGACAGGTCGCGACCCGGGTTGCCGGCGCCGGCCTGAGCGGACCAGCGCGACGCCGGGTCGAGGCGATGGTCCGCGAGCGTCTGGCCGAGCGCTTGTCGGCGCATGAGATGGCGGCGGCGGCGCAGCTGTCCGTCGGCCATTTCAACCGCGCCTTCCGTCAGACCTACGGCGTCTCGCCCTACCAATACGTGCTCGACCAGCGCGTCGCCCACGCCTCGCGATTGCTCCGCGAGACACCGCTGGCGCTCCCGGACATCGCGGCCGCCAGCGGCTTCAAGAACTACAGCAATTTCGGCGCACAGTTCCGCCGCTCGATGGGCGTCTCGCCGCGGGATTACCGTCAGTCGTCCTAAGCCGGATAGCGCTGGTCAAATAATTCTAATCGCCCCACGAAATCGACTTGTTCATGGTCGATACCCCGCTTCTCGCTCAAAAATAGAGAAAATATACCGCTGATTCTCGGATAAGCTCTTGGGCAAGAACAAGAGCCGGGAGGCGGGATGTACAACGACGAGGACGACACGCCCGCGGCGCCGGTGTCCGACGCGCACGGCGACTGGCGGATTGAGGTCAGCATTGATTGCCATCCCGCCGCGATCTCCCGCGTGCTCGACCCGATCGTCCGCCAGGGCGTGGTGCCGCGGCGCCTCGTGGCCGAAATTGTCGGCGACGATATTTTCGTCATGCTGGAATTCGCGGCACTCGACGGCCAGAAGGCCGAGCGCATCATCGCGCTGTTCCAGACCCTGCCATCCGTCTCCAGCGTCACCTGGCGCCGTCTTCACCCGCCCGAACTGGGAGAAATTGCATGACCCGTGCCGGCATCGCCACGCCCAAACCCGTCTCGCCCGCGCTCGACGACATCGTCCCACCGCCCTTGACCGGGCTGCGCATTCCCGAGCCGCAGGCGCGCCCCGGCACGGCCCCGGATTTCAGCGGCCTCGTCCTGCCCCATGCCGGGGCGGCACGGCGACCGGCGGTCGATGATCACCCGGGCCTGTTTCGCGAACTCGCCTACGACCTGATCCGCGTGCTCGACGAGGACGGCAATGCCGTCGGTCCCTGGGCGCCGTCGCTCGATCCGCAGCTGTTGTGCGCAGCGTTGATGGATATGCTGGTGACGCGGGCCTATGACCACCGCATGTACCGGGCGCAACGGGCCGGCAAGACCAGCTTCTACATGAAGTCGACCGGCGAAGAGGCGGTCTCGGTCGGGGCCGCGCTGGCGCTGACCAATGCCGATATGTGCTTTCCGACCTATCGCCAGCAGGGTCTGCTGATTTCCCGCGGCTACCCTCTGGTCGACATGATGTGCCAGATCTATTCGAACGCCCGCGACCCGCTGAAGGGTCGGCAGATGCCCGTCATGTATTCGAGCCGCGAGCACGGCTTCTTCTCGATCTCCGGCAATCTCGGCACCCAGTTCAGCCAGGCGGTCGGCTGGGGCATGGCTTGCGCCTACAAGCGTGAATCCCATATCGCCGCGGCCTGGATCGGCGACGGCGCCACCGCCGAGGGCGATTTCCACTACGCGCTGACGATGGCCGCGGTCTACCACGCGCCCGTGATCCTCAACGTCGTCAACAATCAATGGGCGATCTCGTCGTTCCACGGCATCGCCGGTGGGCTCGAGACCACGTTTGCCGCGCGCGGCATCGGCGTCGGCCTGCCGGCGCTGCGCGTCGACGGCAATGACCTGCTGGCGGTCTACGCCGCCACATCCTGGGCCGCCGAGCGCGCCCGCCGCAATCTCGGCGCCACCCTGATCGAGATGGTGACCTACCGCCGCGAGGGCCATTCCACCAGCGACGACCCGACGCGTTATCGCCCGGTCGACGAGCCTGACGTCTGGCCGCTCGGCGATCCGGTGGAACGCCTGAAACGCCACCTCGTCCGGCTCGGGATCTGGGACGATGCCCAGCACGCCGCGGCCACCGCCCAAGCCGAGGAACAGGTCAAGGCAGCCGCGAAGGAGGCGGAAGGCTTCGGCACGCTCGGTTCCGACCAGCGTCCTTCGGTGGCCTCGATGTTCGACGACGTCTACGAAGAAATGCCCTGGCACCTGCGCAGGCAGCGCCAGGAACTGGGGATCTAGCCATGGCGACGATGAACATGGTCAAGGCCCTGAACTCGGCGCTCGACGTCATGATGGAACGCAACCCCGACGTCCTGACCTTCGGTGAGGATGTCGGCTATTTCGGCGGCGTGTTCCGCGTCACCGAGGGGCTGCAGGCGCGGCACGGCAAGCAGCGCTGCTTCGACACGCCGATCGCGGAGGGCGGCATCGTCGCCGCCGCGATCGGCATGGGCGCCCACGGCCTGCGCCCGGTCGTCGAGATCCAGTTCGCCGACTACATCTACCCCGCATTCGACCAGATCGTCTCCGAGGCGGCGCGGTTGCGCTACCGCTCCGCCGGCCAGTTCAGCGCGCCTATCACGATCCGCAGCCCCTATGGCGGCGGCATCTTCGGCGGACAGGTCCACAGCCAGAGCCCCGAAGGCTTGTTCACCCATGTCGCCGGGTTGAAGACCGTGGTGCCGTCCAATCCCTACGACGCCAAGGGCCTGCTGATCAGCGCAATCGAGGATAATGACCCGGTGATATTCCTCGAGCCCAAGCGGCTGTATAACGGCCCGTTCGACGGCCATCACGATCGCGCCGTGCGTGCCTGGGCGGGACGACCCGAGGCCGAAGTGCCGGAAGGCTATTATAAGGTGCCGCTGGGCAAGGCCGCGATCGTGCGACCCGGCCAGGCCGTGACCATGCTCGCCTACGGCACCATGGTCCATGTCGCGGTGGCCGCTGCCGAGGAGGCCGGAATCGATGCCGAAATCATCGACCTGCGTACTTTGATCCCGCTCGATATCGAGACCATCGAAGCCTCGGTCCGCCGCACCGGCCGCTGCGTCATCGTCCATGAGGCGACGCGGACCTCGGGCTTCGGCGCCGAGCTGATCGCCCTGGTCCAGGAGCATTGCTTCTATCATCTCGAAGCGCCGATCGAGCGCGTGACGGGGTGGGATACGCCCTATCCCCATGTCTTCGAGTGGGAGTATTTCCCCGGTCCCGCCCGGGTGATCGAAGCGCTGCGTCGGGTCATGGGAGACGGTCGATGAGCCGTTACGTGTTCCGCGTGCCTGATGTCGGCGAGGGCACGGCCGAGGTCGAACTCGTCGCCTGGCACGTCAAGATCGGTGATCTCGTCGAGGAGGACCAACTCGTCGCCGATCTGATGACCGAAAAGGCGACAGTCGAGACACCGTCGCCGGTCAAGGGCCGTGTCGTCAGCCTGCTCGGCATGCCGGGCCAGATGCTGGCGGTCGGCTCGCCGCTGCTCGAACTCGACATCGCGGGCGACGCGGACGTCGCGGTCGCGGCGACGACTGCCCCCGATCCGATGAAGCAGGCTGCTCCCGCGCCTGCCGAGATCACATCGAAGCCCGTTCTGCCTGTCACTGCTCCCGTCGTCGCCGCACCGATTGCCCGGAC
>CAIUCF010000289.1 GCA_903897565.1 uncultured Rhodospirillales bacterium
TCCTTGAGCAGATGCTGCTTCAGCAGCGCACTGCCCTGCGGCGCGAAGCCGAGGCGGAAGCGCTCGATCGCCGGTTTGTCGAGACCGCGCCCGGCGAGATAGAGCCGCGCCTCCGCGCCGGCACCGGCGTTCAGTTGTCCTTCATAGAAGCTGCAGGCCGCTTCGAGCACCGCGTGCAGGGTCTTTTCCTGCTCGCGCTTTTCGCGCTCCTGCGGCCGCATCTGCGGCACTTCCATGCCGGCCTCACCGGCGAGCCGCTCGATCGCCTCCATGAAGCCGATATTCTCGGCGCGCATGGTGAAACCGATGACGTCGCCATGGGCGCCGCAGCCGAAGCAGTGGAAGAACTCCTTCTCCTCGTTGACGAAGAAGGAGGGCGACTTTTCGGCATGGAACGGGCAGAGCCCCGAGAATTCCCGCCCCTTGCGCACCAGCTTGACCTTGCGCCCGACAATCTCGGCGAGCGAAAGCCGCAGCCGCAGCGCGTCGAGAAAGGACGGGGGCAGGTTCATCGGGCGGGAACCGGGTTCTAGCCGTTCAGCACGGTCTTGACGATGCCGCTGGCCTTCTGGAAGTCGATCTGGCCGGCGTATTTCTCTTTGAGCGCCGCCATCGTCTTGCCCATATCCTTGATCCCGGCGGCGCCGATCGCGGCGATGGTCTCGCGAATCGCGGCTTCGGTCGCGGCGACGTCGAGCTGCTGCGGCAGGAAGCGTTCGATGATCACGATCTCACCGGCCTCCTGATCGACCAGGTCCTGGCGGTTGCCCTTCTGGTACATCTCGATGCTGTCGCGGCGCTGCTTGATCATGCCCTGGAGCACCGAGAGCACGCCGGCATCGTCGATGCCGTCGCTGTTGCCGCTACCACGGGCCTCGATGTCGCGGTCCTTGATCTTCGCCAGGATCAGCCGGACGGTCGTCACCGTCGCCTGGTCCCGCGCCTTCATCGCCAGCTTCAACGCGTCGCTGAGCTCGTCACGCTTGGTCATCTTGCACTCACCTTATTGGAAGTCCCTAGAGTAGCGCGAACGGCACCGACTCCGCCACTGCGCTTACCGTCGCCCCCTGCTATGCTGACCCGACACCGCGATGCCGAGACACCAGCCATGCCGTCCTGGAACAGCCGAAATTTCCTCAATCGCGTCACGCTGCGGCGCGACGAAGTTCCGTCCTTCGCCGAATTTCCCTTCACGATTCCGGCGATCGGCGGCCTCGACGAGCTCGTGATCGACCAGCCGGTGACATTCTTCGTCGGCGAGAACGGCTCGGGCAAATCGACGTTGATGGAAGCGATCGCCGTTGCGTTCGGCCTCAACCCGGAAGGCGGCAGCAAAAATTTCCGATTTGCGACCCGCGAGTCGCATTCCGGGCTGAAGAACTACCTCCGTCTCAGCCGCAGCCCTCGTCGGGTCGCCGATAGTTATTTCCTGCGGGCCGAGAGCTATTTCAACGTGGCGACGCAGATCGAGGTACTAGACGACGAGCCGGCCCCAGGGCCAAAAGTGATCCAATCCTACGGCGGCAGATCGCTCCATGAACAGTCGCATGGCGAATCGTTCTTCGCCCTCTTCATGAACCGGCTGAACGGCAACGGTCTCTACCTGCTAGACGAGCCCGAGGCTGCTCTGTCGCCGACCCGCCAACTGACGTTCCTGTCGCGCCTCCATGAACTCGTCGGACAAGGATCGCAGTTTTTGATCGCCACCCACTCACCGATAATCCTGGCCTACCCGGACGCGGCAATCTACCTGATGGCCGACGGCCCGCCCCGCCGCGTCGCCTATCGCGACACCGAACACTACAGCGTGACTCGGAACTTTCTGACCAGAACCGAGCAAATGCTCGATATTCTGCTCGACCGCTCGCCGCCGGAGGACTGAGGCGAGCCCTGCGTTGCGGACACGCCAGACAATCATCGGCTTGACGAAACCGGTCGCGACCAATAGTCAAAGGGCTCGCCGGGTCCATGTTGTTTGTCGTGGAACCGGTGACCCTGGATAAGTGGTCGGTCGCCGAAGCACGGCATTCTCTTCCTGTCCCGCGCGATGCGGAACGGGCAGATGGATGGCGACTACGCGCGAGCGGCCGACAGCGAGGAATTTTTATGGCCCCGGCCTCTGCCCCTACCGCCCCGCCGCCGCGCCCCTCCGGCGCCACCGCAGCCCTCGTACTCGGCGACGGCAGGGTGTTCTGGGGCAAGGGAATCGGCGCGGCCGGCAGCAATATCGGCGAGGTTTGTTTCAATACGTCGCTCACCGGCTACCAGGAAATCCTCACCGACCCGTCCTACGCCGGCCAGATCATCACCTTCACCTTCCCGCATATCGGCAA
>CAIUCF010000290.1 GCA_903897565.1 uncultured Rhodospirillales bacterium
GCAGGTCTCACTGGGATTCGACTGGCGGCTCAGACCGACGCTCGAATTCCAAGCCTCGATCTCGGCCGATCACGCCCGCATCAACGAAATCACCGACAGCCGCACCTACACGCTGGTCGGCCTGCCCTTGGTCGTCAAATGGGACAATAGCGACGACCCGCTCAATCCTACCCGGGGCTATCGCCTCAACCTCACGGGAACACCCTATCTCGGCGCACTCGGCTCGCAGCTGACTTTCTTTCAGCTCGAGGCGACGGGGACGACCTACCATAAGCTCGACCAGGATGCCGCCTACGTGCTGGCGGCGCAGACCATGATCGGGACGACCGCCGGCGCCTCGCTGAATGCGATCCCGAAGGATCATCGCCTCTACGCCGGCGGCGGCGGTTCGGTACGTGGCTTCGGCTTCCAGAAGGCCGGACCGCAGGACATCTACAGCAACCCGATCGGCGGCCGATCCCTGTTCGAGACCTCGCTCGAACTCCGCATCAGGGTCAGCGAGCGTGTCGGCCTGGTGCCGTTTGCCGATATCGGGTCGGATTATGAGAGCTCGGTGCCGGATATCTCCTCACTCTACGAGGGCTTCGGTCTCGGCGTCCGCTACTACAGCGCGATCGGGCCGGTCCGCCTCGATCTGGCCACGCCGTTCAACCCCCACCGCAGCGACTCACCGATTCAGGTCTATGTCGGCCTGGGTCAGGCGTTCTGAGCATGCGCCGCCTCGCTCGAGATCTCCTGTCCACCGGGCTCGCCATCGTCGTCATGCTCGGCGTAGGCATTGCCGCGGCATGGCTGACGCTCGACACCACAGCCGGACGCGCCTGGCTCGGCATGCAGATCGCGCAGCTGTTGAGCGCACCGGGCAGCAAGGTCAGCCTCGGCACGATCGATGGCGAGTTGCCGTTTCATCCCCGCATCGCTTCGCTGACTCTTGCCGATGACAGCGGCGTCTGGCTCACAGGCCGGTCACTGGCGCTCGACATCTCGCCCGCCGCACTGCTGGACCGCAGGCTCGACATCGTGGGGCTCGAAGCCGGCGAGATATCGGTGCTCCGCAAGCCCAAATCGTCGACATCATCGGGCGGGTCATCCTCGTTCTCTGTGCCGCAGCTACCCTTTGCCGTCTCACTGCGCGCGTTGCGCGTTCCGCGGGTGGCGCTGGCCAAGCCTGTGCTCGGCCAAACGGTGTTGCTCGGGCTCTCCGCGAATGGCGTGCTTGCACGCGGTCGCCTCGAGCTCTCGGCGGCGCTGGACCGTCTCGATGGACCGCCCGGTCAAGCACGCGTGACGCTCGCCTATGGACCCGCCGCGGGGTCGGGAGAGCATCTCGACCTCGCGATCACCGCAAGCGACCCCTCCGGCCTGGTGATCAAGGCATTCGATCCCGCGGCCGGAGCGCTGCCGCTCGACCTCGCGATCCAGGGTGGCGGACCACTCGACGCCTGGCGCGGCACGCTGACGGCGAACGCCGGGCGTGACGCCCGAATTAGCGGGTCCCTCGGCGTGAACCGCGACAAGTCGGGGCTCGCGATCGGCTCCGAAAGCAGCGCCACGCTCGGAACGCTGGTCCCCGAACGATTCCGGCAGGTGATCGGCAAGGATGTCGGCCTCTCTTTCCTTGTTCGGATTCCCGACCGTGGCCCGGTAGCGATCAGCAGCTTCAATGCCCGGACGAACGCGGGAACGATCGCGCTGCATGGCGATCTCGGCATTCCGTCGGGAGAGCTTAGGCTCATGCTCCAGAGCGACGTTGCCCTGGCGCCCTTCTCCGAGCTCGCGGGAAGGAAGCTCGACGGCCACGCCACCATCGACGCGACGATCGCCGGTTCGCGCGCCGCCCCGCGCCTGACCGGCCGTCTGACGACGCGGGGCCTTCGCGTCGCCGGAGCCCGGATCGACAGCAGCGAGACTCGCCTCACGATCGCCGGCAAGAGCCTCGAAACTCTGCACGGTTTCATCTCGGGCGAGATCAGCGGGATCGCCACCGCTTCCACGCCCGTCCCCCGGGTTTTGGCCGACGACCTGCTCTGGTCTGCCGAAATCACAGCGGGGAGCGGAGACGCCCTGATCGACATCCGGCGCGCCCGCATCGACGACTCGGTGCTCCATGCCGACCTCACTGGGCAATACGGCAGGAAGGGCGGTCAGGCGCTGGTTCGCCTCATTGCGGACGATCTCGCACCCCTCGCGCCGGCCTCCGCCGCCACGCTTCGCGGCAGAGCTGCCGTGACGGCCCAAGTGATGCTTCTGCCCGACGGCGGTCTCCGCGCCGTTGCGAGCGGCAGCGCGACGTCGATCCGCTTCGGCAACCCCGCCGTCGACGCGCTGATCGGCGGGCGCCTCGACCTCGCAGCGACGATGGCGCGGGACAAGAACGGTGCGCTGGCCTTATCCGACGTCACCGCAACCGCGGCCCAGGCGCGGGCCTCGGGCAAGGCCAAGCTCGATCCCGACGGCAACCGGATCGCCGCGAACGGCACGTTGACCCTCCCCCGTCTCGCCGTGCTTTCCGAGGCGCTCGGAATGCCGATTGCCGGGAGCGCCACGATCACCGCCTCGGCCGCTGGATCGATCCGGGCACCAGAGCTCGAAGCGCGGCTGGAATCGACTGGGCTGCGCGTTCGCGATCGTCCCGTCGACCGGGCGCTTGTGACGGCCACGGCATCACCCTTGCACCCGAAATCCGCAGAGGTCCGGCTGGACGTCGCCGCAGCGGGCTTGAGCGAAATTGCAACGACCACTGTGTCCTGGCGCGATGCGCCGCGGATCGACCTGAGTAACCTTGTCCTCGCCGGGACGGCGGCCCAGGGCGGCGGCGGGTTCGTCTACGACATGGCAACCCGCCGCGTATCGGGGAGCTTCAGCGGCGGAATCGACGATCTCGGGGACTGGTCGACCCTGCTGGACGCCGAACTCTCCGGTCAGGCTGAACTCGCAATCACTGCAAATGCGGGGGCGGGTCAGAGCCTCACCGGCAAGCTCCACCTGCGTGATCTCGGGATCGGCCGCAGGCAATCTCGCACTCGTCTCCAGGATGCGACGATCAATGTGGCGATGACCGATCTCCAGTCGCGGCCGCAGGGCCGGGTCTCCGCGCAACTCAGCGGCGCGCGGGCCGGATCGTTTTCGCTCGCCAGCGCCCATTTTGAAGCGAGCCGCAGCGGGGGCCCGGACTTCCGGATCGCCGCCGGTCTGGCCGGGGCGTTCCGCGAGCCGGTGACGCTCGAAGCGACGGGCTCGCTCTCCGGCCTCGACGACGATGCCCGCCTCGTTCTGGCGTCACTCGACGGCCGCTTGGGAAGCCAACCTGTGCATCTGCACCAAGCGCTCAATCTCTCGCGGCGTGGCGACAGCATCGCGATCGCCGGCCTCGACCTCGCGATCGGCTCCGGACGCCTGACCGCGTCGGGCGATGCCGACATCATGCGAGGGCGAATTACGTTGTCGGCACGGAAAATCGATCTCGAGCCCCTCGCGCGATTGTTCGGCCAGGACGAAATCTCCGGGATTCTTGGTGCAGACGGGGTCGTCTCCGGCCCTTGGGCTCGGCCCGACGGCCGGTTCACCCTTGCCGTTCCCGCGTTGAAGCTTGCCGCCGTATCCCATCCCGAATTGCCGGCGCTGGCCGCCAAGCTCACGATGACCTTGCGCAACGAGTCCCTTGCCCTCGATGGCCGGGTCGAGACCCTCGGCCATGAATCGATCGGCGTGACGGGCGCCGTACCGCTGAGGATTTCACCCGGCGGTGCCCGGCTCGTCACCTATCCCGGACGTATCCGCCTCGTGGTTGCCGGCAAAGGTCGGCTCGAGGATGTCGCGGCAATTCTGCCGCTGGGTGAAGATCAGATCGGCGGCAGCTTCAAGATCGACCTGCGGGTCGGCGGCACGATGGACTCACCGCAGGCCGACGGCGCCATCAGCATCGCCCAAGGCCGCTACGACAATCTCGCGACCGGCGTGTCGCTGCGCAATCTCGTCCTCGAACTGGTCGGCAACCAATCGAGCCTCGAACTGCGGCGCCTCGAGGCCAATGACGCGGAAAATGGTCATGTCGCCGGGACCGGCCGCGTTGTGCTCGACGGCGAGAATGGTCCGGCGCTCGATCTCGCGCTGACCATGACCCGATTCGTCGTGACCCGCCTTGACACCGCGACCGTCACCGCGAGCGGCAATGCCGCCGTCACGGGCAGCCTGTCTGCGCCCCGAATCCGCGGTGAGATCGGGATCGATCGTGCCGATATCCAGATCCCCGACAAGCTGCCGAGCCAAATACCGACGGTCGCCGTCATTCGCATCGATTCGCTGCACCTCCGTGAGGAAAAGCCGCCGCCGGTCCTCCCCGCGGTCGTGATCGGCCTCGACCTGACGATCTCTGCGCCGGGGAACATCTTCATCTCCGGACAAGGTCTGACCAGCGAATGGCAGGGCAAGGTCACGGCGACGGGAACCAGTGACGCCCCGAACCTGGTTGGTCGGATCACGAGCCTCCGCGGCACCTATGCCGTGCTCGGCAAGACCTTCACCTTGCAGCGCGGCGTTATCGGCTTCGCCGGCGGCGGCAGTCTCGATCCGACCCTCGATATCCAGGCCGAGCGCCTGGCCACCGACATCACAGCGCGGGTCGCGATCGCGGGTACGGCCTCGGCGCCCGGCCTCACCCTGAGCTCCACGCCTGCACTGCCACAGGATGAAATACTGTCGCGTGTGCTGTTCGGCACCGGGGTCGGTCAGATCTCGCCCATCCAGGCATTGCAACTCGCGCAGACGGCGGCCGCCTTCACCGGCAATGCGCCCGATGTCATGAGCAAGGTTCGCGGCATCGTCGGGCTGGACCAGCTCACCCTCGATTCCGACGCGACGGGCAAGACCACCAACAAGACGGCCTTCGGCAACACCACGATCAACGGCGGCAAATACATCGCGCCCGGCGTCTTCGTCGGCGTCGAGAAGGGCTTGACGCCGAGCGCCACGAAGGGACAGCTCCAGGTCACCATTACGCCGCATGTCAGCTTCGAAGGCTCCATCGGCGCCGGTTCGTCGTCGAGCAGTCTCGGCCTCGCGTATCGCCGCGACTACTGACGCCGATTACCCGACTCTGATCGTCGGGCGGAACCAACTTCCCTTCCCCGGGTTTATTAGTCCTCTCTGCTCCGTTCAGAGCGCCCATCCGGAGGAAAGACCCGATGAAATCGACGCAACCGAAACCCCCGGCTGCGAAGTCGGGATTGGGCGGCTGGTGGTCCCGGCTGCTCGGCGGGCGCGTCATGGGCAGCACAGCAGGACTGCTCCCGATCGTCCGCGACCTGCGGACGCCGAGCCGACGCCCAAGCGACGATTCCCGGGTCGAGTGGACGCCCAATACCTTGCGCATGATCCTGCAGAACGATCTGCCCGACGCCGAGGTGATCGTCGTCTCGAATCGAGAGCCCTATATCCACAACAACGAGGATGGCGAGATCGTCGTCCGTACCCCGGCCAGCGGCTTGGTCGCCGCGCTCGAGCCGATCATGGCGGCCTGCGGCGGCACCTGGATCGCTACCGGCAGCGGGTCGGCGGA
>CAIUCF010000291.1 GCA_903897565.1 uncultured Rhodospirillales bacterium
GGGGAGGCCAAGTGATGGGCAAGCTGTCCGAACTCACCGGCACCGACAATTACTTCGAGGATTTCACCGTCGGCCAGGTGTTCCGCCACGCCCGCGGCAAGACCATCGAGGGGCTGGAGAACGTGCTGATTACCAATCTGGTGATGAACACGGCACAGGCCCATTTCAACGAGCACGCCATGCAGGTCGCTCCCATCCAGATGGCGACGCCGATCCGCGAGCGCGTCTCCTATGGCGGGGTGAACTTCTCGGTGATCATGGGGCTGGCCAGCCAGGATTGCTGCGAGAACGCGCTCGCCGAGCTCGGCATGGACAACATCCGCCTGCTTACCCCGGTAGTCCATGGCGACACGCTCTACGCCTATTCCGAGGTGTTGAGTGTCAAGGATGCCGATCGCGAGGATGCCGGAGAGGTGGTGTTCCGCCATTACGGCACCAACCAGCGCGACGAGCAGGTGTTCCAGGGCGACCGCCGGGTGCTGCTGAAGCGGCGCAGCCATTGGGGCGATCGGTGAGCTCGACGAGCGGTTTCGGTGCGCTGGAGGGCTTGCGCGTTCTCGATTTCACCCAAGCGCTCGCCGGTCCGTTCTGCACCCAGGTGCTGGGCGATCACGGCGCCGAAATCGTCAAGATCGAGGCGCCGGACAGCGGCGATTTCGCTCGCGACTCCGGCCCGTTCCATGCCGCGGATGTCGAGCACAAGCAGTCCGGCTATTTCCACAGCATTAATCGCAACAAGAAGAGCATCTCGATCGACCTGAAGACGGCGGCGGGTCGCGAGATCGTGTTCAAGCTGATCCCGCAATTCGACGTGGTGGTGGAGAATTTCCGCGCCGGGGTGATGGACCGGCTGGGCTTGTCCTATGAAACGCTACGTGCGCACAACCCGCGTCTGGTCTACGCCACGGTGCGTGGCTTCGGCGATGCCCGCTCCGGCGCCAGCCCCTATACCGACTGGCCGGCTTTCGATGTGGTAGCGCAGGCGATGGGCGGCATGATGGGCATCACCGGCATGGATCCAGCGCATCCGGTCAAGACCGGGCCGGGCGTCGGCGATACCATTCCGGCGCTGTACCTGGCCTTCGGCATCCTCGCTGCGGTGCTGCGGGCGCGGACCACCGGGGAAGGCCAGTTCGTCGACGTCGCCATGCTCGACGCCGTGCTCGCGGTCTCGGAGCGCATCGTCCACCAGCGCAGCTTCGGCAAGATCACCGCGGGACCGGAGGGCAATTATCACCCCTTCCTCGTCCCCTTCGGCGTGTTCCCGGCCAAGGACGGCCATGTCGCGATCGGCTGTCCCAACGACGCGTTCTTCCGCGAGTTGTGCAAGGGGCTCGATCTGCTTGAACTGCGCGACGACCCGACCGTTGCCACCACGGCCGATCGGCGGGCCCGGCGCGATTTCGTCAACGACACGGTGAGCGCACGCATGGTCGAGTTCACCAAGGCCGAGCTGATGACCCGGCTCGGCGGCAAGGTGCCGTTCGGCCCGGTCTATACGATCGACGAGATCATCGCCGACCCGCATTTCGCCGCCCGCGAGATGCTCGCCGAGATCGAGTGTCCCGGCATTCCCGAGCCGATGCGGATCGCCGGCGTGCCGCTGAAATTTTCCGCGACCCCCGGGGGCGTCAAGCATCGCGCCCCCGACCATGGCGAGCATACGGACCCGGTGCTGCTCGCCGCCGGCTTCACCGCGGATGAGATATCGGCCTGGCGTCGCAACGGCATCATCCATTGACCCCGATCGGAGTGTAATCCCATGACCCAGAAGCAACCCCAGCGCCTGCGCCGCTCCCAGCTCGCGGTTCCCGGCAGCAGCGAGAAGATGATGATCAAGGCGGCGCAATCGGCCGCCGACCACGTGTTCTGCGACCTCGAGGATGCGGTCGCACCCTCGGCGAAACCCGGTGCCCGCCAGACGATCGTCGACGCGCTCAACGGCCTCGACTGGGGCAAGAAGGTGCGCTGCGTCCGCGTCAACGATGTCGGCACCGAATGGTGCTACGAGGACATCATCACCGTGGTCGAGGGCGCGCGCGAGAATCTCGACACCATCATGCTGCCCAAGCCCATGCGCCCGGCCGATGTCGTGTTCGTCGACCTGCTGCTCAACCAGCTCGAAGCCAAGCTCAAGATCAAGAAGCGCATCGGCATCGAGCTGCTGATCGAGGAAGTGCAGGCACTGGCCTGCGTCGAGGAGATCGCGAAATCCTCCTCGCGCATCGAGGCGATCATCTTCGGCATGGGCGATTATTCCGCCTCGCACGGCATCGACCTCGCCGCCATCAACGGCGCCTCCGGCTATCCCGGTGACATCTTCCACTATCCGCGATTCCGCATCACCATGGCGGCGCGCGCCGCCGGCGTCGATCCGGTCGACGGACCCTTCGCCAATTTCAAGGATGACGAGGGCTATCGCCGCGAATGCAACTATGCCCGCGCACACGGCATGGTCGGCAAATGGGCGATCCATCCCAA
>CAIUCF010000292.1 GCA_903897565.1 uncultured Rhodospirillales bacterium
CCGGCGGCCCGCTCGGCATCATGCAGGCCTGCCTCGACGTGGTCGTGCCCTATGTCCGCGAGCGCAAGCAGTTCGGCCGGCCGATCGGCAGCTTCCAGCTGATGCAGGCCAAGATCGCCGACATGTATGTCGCGCTCAACTCGGCCCGGACCTATGTCTACGCCGTCGCCAAGGCCTGCGATGCCGGCAAGACCACGCGCTTCGACGCTGCCGGCGCCATCCTGCTCGCCAGCGAGAACGCGCTGAAGGTGACCCTGGAAGCGGTGCAGGCGCTGGGCGGCGCCGGCTATACCAAGGACTTCCCGGTCGAGCGCTTCGTGCGCGACACCAAGCTCTACGACATCGGCGCCGGCACCAACGAGATCCGCCGCTTCCTGATCGGCCGCGAGCTGATCGGCGGTGCCGCTTGACCCGCCTCACCAGCGCCGTCGACAAGTCCGGCGAGAATTACAAGAAGAACGAGGCCTTCAACCGCGAGCTCGTCGCCGAGCTGCGCGCCCATGCGGCGCAGGTTGCGCTCGGCGGCCCCGAGGAGCAGCGCGTCCGTCACCAGAAGCGCGGCAAGCTGCTGGCGCGCGACCGCATCGACATGCTGCTCGATCCCGGCTCGCCCTTCCTCGAGATCGGCCAGCTCGCGGCGCACGGCCTCTACAACAACGAGGCGCCGTCAGCCGGCATCGTCACCGGCATCGGCCGGGTGGCGGGCCGCGAGGTGATGGTCGTCGCCAATGACGCCACCGTGAAGGGCGGCGCCTATTTCCCGATGACGGTGAAGAAGCATCTCCGCGCCCAGGAGATCGCGCTCGAAAACCGCCTGCCGTGCTGCTACCTCGTCGATTCCGGCGGCGCCAACCTGCCGCATCAGGCCGAGGTCTTCCCCGATCGCGAGCATTTCGGCCGCATCTTCTACAACCAGGCCAATATGAGCGCGCTCGGCATCTCGCAGATCGCCTGCGTCATGGGCCTGTCGACTGCCGGCGGCGCCTATGTCCCGGCGATGAGCGATGAATCCGTGATCATCCGCGGCATCGGCCCCGACAGTCAGGGCGCGATCTTCCTCGCCGGCCCGCCGCTGGTGAAGGCCGCGACCGGCGAGATCATCAGCGCCACCGAGCTCGGCGGCGCCGATACCCATGGCCGGCGCTCCGGCGTGGTCGATCATGTCGCCGCCGACGACGTCCAGGGCATCGCCATCGTCCGCGACATCGTCTCGCGCCTCAACACCGTCAAGCGCCCCGATATCGACATCGCCGAGCCGGTGGCGCCGCGCTTCGATCCTTCGGAACTCTACGGCATCGTGCCGACCAATCTGCGCGAGCCCTATGACGTGCGCGAGGTCATCGCCCGCGTCGTCGACGGTTCGGTGTTCCACGAGTTCAAGCCGCTCTACGGCTCGTCGATCGTCACCGGCTTTGCCCGCATCTGGGGCTATCCCGTCGCGATCCTCGCCAATAACGGCGTGCTGTTCTCCGAGAGCGCGCAGAAGGCCGCGCATTTCATCGAACTGGCCTGCCAGCGCCGCACGCCGCTGGTGTTCCTGCAGAACATCTCCGGCTTCATGGTCGGCGGCCGCTACGAGGCCGGCGGCATCGCCAAGGATGGCGCCAAGATGGTGACCGCAGTGGCGACCGCGAGCGTGCCGAAGTTCACCGTGCTGATCGGCGGCAGCTTCGGCGCCGGCAATTACGGCATGTGCGGTCGCGCCTATGGCCCGCGTTTCCTGTTCTCCTGGCCGAATTCGCGCATCAGCGTGATGGGCGGCGAGCAGGCGGCGAGCGTACTTGCGACCGTCAAGCGCGACGGCATCGAGGCCAAGGGCGGGACCTGGGCCGCGGACGAAGAGACCGCCTTCAAGGACCCGATCCGCGAGCGCTACGAGACCGAGGGCAATCCCTATTTCGCCACCGCGCGGCTGTGGGATGACGGCATCATCGATCCGGCGCAGACCCGCGACGTGCTCGGCCTGTCGATCTCCGCGACGCTCAACGCCCCCATCGCCGAAGCCCCGCGCTTCGGCCTGTTCCGGATGTAGCCCATGCTCGGCTCCCTGCTGATCGCCAATCGCGGCGAAATCGCCCGTCGTATCATCCGCACCTGCCGTCGTCTCGGCATCCGCACCGTCGCGGTCTATTCCGAGGCCGACGCGCTCGCGCCCTTCGTCGCCGAAGCCGACCAGGCCGTGGCGATCGGTCCCGCCGCAGCGCGCGAGAGCTATCTGGTCCAAGCGAAGATCCTGAAGGCCGCGAAGGATAGCGGCGTCGAGGCGATCCATCCCGGCTATGGCTTCCTGTCCGAGAACGCCGAATTCGCCGAGGCCGTCGTCAAGGCCGGGCTGATCTGGGTCGGCCCGCCGCCATCCTCGATCCGCGCCATGGGGCTGAAGGACGCCGCCAAGGAGCTGATGCAAAAGGCGGGCGTGCCGGTCACGCCCGGCTATCTCGGCGACGACCAGTCGGAACAACGGTTGCTGGCCGAGGCGACCAACCTCGGCTACCCGATCCTGATCAAGGCGGTCGCCGGCGGCGGCGGCAAGGGCATGCGCCGGGTCGATGCGGCGGAAGAATTCCTGCCAGCGCTGGCGTCGTGCAAGCGTGAGGCGGCCTCGTCGTTCGGCGATGACCGCGTGCTACTGGAAACCTACGCCCTCAACCCGCGCCATATCGAGGTCCAGGTCTTCGCCGATACTCATGGCAATACCGTACATCTGTTCGAGCGTGACTGCTCGCTGCAGCGTCGGCATCAGAAGGTCGTCGAAGAAGCCCCCGCGCCGGGCATGACCGACGCAGTCCGCGCCCAAGTCTGCGCCGCCGCCGTCCGCGCCGCGCAAGCCGTCAATTACGAAGGCGCCGGCACCGTCGAGTTCATCGCCGATGCCAGCGACGGGCTGCGCGCCGATCGCATCTGGTTCATGGAGATGAACACAAGGCTGCAGGTCGAACATCCGGTCACCGAGGCCATCACCGGCCAGGATCTGGTCGAGTGGCAGCTGCGGGTCGCCTCGGGCGAGACGCTGCCCAAGCGCCAGGACGAGCTCGCGATCTCCGGCCATGCCATCGAGGTCCGGCTCTATGCCGAGAACCCGCAATCAGGCTTCCTGCCCTCGGTCGGGCTGCTCGAACATTTCCGCGTCCCCAGCGCCGGCATCCGCGTCGACAGCGCCGTCGAGGAAGGCTCCGAGGTCAGTCCGTTCTACGATCCGATGATCTCGAAGCTGATCGCCCATGGCC
>CAIUCF010000293.1 GCA_903897565.1 uncultured Rhodospirillales bacterium
AGCAATGTTCGAGATGAGTGACCGCGAGCCGCACCAGCGGCCGGGCATTGGCCGGCGAGCGCCGGATATCGCCCGAAACGTCGATGACCCCGGCGAGGCTGCCGAACGGATCCATCACCGGCATCGCGGTGCAAACGAGGACGGCGTTCTCCTTTAGGTAATGCTCGGGGCCGCGGACCTGGACCAGCGCGCGCTCGGCCAAGGCCGTGCCGACCGCATTGGTGCCTTCGGTCGCCTCGCCCCAGCCGGCGCCCGACTGCAGCGAGACCCGGCGCGCCCGGCCGACGAAGCCGGGATCGCCGCGCGCGTCCAGGATCAGGCCGTCGCCATTGGTCAGCAGCACCATCCCACCGCGATCGAGCATCGCCTGATGCAGGGTATCGAGCTCCGGCATCGCCAGCTGCAGCAGCTCGCGATGCAACTCGCGCTCCCGTCTGAGCGCGGCGGCGGAGAGCGGCTCCTGCTGCGCTCGCTGGTCGAAGCTGAGGCCGCGCTCGGCGCAGCGCCGCCACGACCGCGCGATCACCGGCGGGATCGTCCCTTCCGGCAACCCGCCCGGGCCGAACAGCCGCTCGCGGGCGATGGCCGAGCGGCGCAGCAGATCTTCGGCGCTGGCCATGGCGAAATCCTCCCTTGCCGCGGCTCGATTTGTCCCTGTCGCATAACGCGACAGTCGCCGCGACACTCCTGCGACAGAGCATGGCCCAGAACCCGGCCGGCGGCAACAAGCGGCGCGCGAACCCTTGCAATCACCCCGGATTCATGGCGACGATAGGGCATCTGCGCCCGTGATCGCTCGCTTGCCCGCGGGCCACGGCGCGGTACAGCAATGCCCAGTCAAGAAAGTCACAAGGAAGGACACGCCATGGCCACCATCGCGCCTGGAAAATACGGCTCCCCGGTCCCGTTCAAGACCCGCTACGGCAATTACATCGGCGGCAAATGGGTCGAGCCCGTCTCGGGTGAGTATTTCGAGAATTCGACGCCGATCACCGGCAAGGTGTTCTGCGAAATCCCGCGCTCCAACGCCGCCGATATCGAGCTCGCGCTCGACGCCGCCCACGCCGCCAAGCGCGCCTGGGGCAAGACGACGGCCGCCCATCGCGCCGCGATCCTCGAGAAGATCGCCCAGCGCATCGACGACAATCTCGAGACGATCGCGACCGCCGAGACCTGGGACAACGGCAAGCCGATCCGCGAGACCCGCGCCGCCGATATCCCGCTCTCCGCCGATCATTTCCGCTATTTCGCCGCCTGCGTCCGCGCCCAGGAAGGCAGCCTGTCGGAAATCGACCACGAGACCATCGCCTATCACTATCACGAGCCCCTGGGCGTGGTCGGCCAGATCATTCCCTGGAACTTCCCCATCCTGATGGCCTGCTGGAAGATCGCCCCGGCGCTCGCCGCCGGCAACTGCATCGTCCTCAAGCCCGCCGAGCAGACGCCCGCGTCGATCCTCGTGCTGATGGAACTGATCGAAGACCTGCTGCCGCCGGGCGTGCTCAACATCGTCAACGGCTTCGGCGTCGAGGCCGGCAAGCCGCTGGCGTCGAGCTCGCGGATCGCCAAGATAGCCTTCACGGGCGAGACGACGACCGGCCGCCTGATCATGCAGTACGCCTCGCAGAACCTGATCCCGGTGACCCTGGAGCTCGGCGGCAAGTCGCCGAACATCTTCTTCGACGACGTCGCTGCCGCCGATGACGAGTTCTTCAACAAGGCGATCGAAGGCTTCGTCATGTTCGCCCTCAACCAGGGCGAAGTCTGCACCTGCCCGTCGCGGGCGATCATCCAGGAGAGCCTGTATCCGCGATTCATGGACCGCGCGCTGGAGCGGGTGAAGGCGATCGTCCAGGGCAACCCGCTCGACGCCACCACCATGATCGGTGCCCAGGCCTCGAACGAGCAGCTCGAGAAGATCCTCTCCTACCTCGATATCGGCCGCAAGGAAGGCGCCAAGGTGCTGATCGGCGGCGAGCAGAACCACCTGCCCGGCGATCTCGCCGGCGGCTTCTACGTCAAGCCGACGGTGTTCGAGGGCCACAACAAGATGCGCATCTTCCAGGAGGAGATCTTCGGGCCGGTCGTCTCGGTCACGACGTTCAAGACCGAGGACGAGGCGCTCGAACTCGCCAATGATTCGCTCTACGGCCTCGGCTCGGGCATCTGGACCCGCGACATCAACCGCGCCTATCGCTTCGGCCGCGAGATCCAGGCCGGCCGCGTCTGGACCAATTGCTACCATCTCTACCCGGCCCATGCCGCGTTCGGTGGCTACAAGCAGTCCGGCATCGGCCGCGAGAATCACAAGATGATGCTCGACCACTACCAGCAGACCAAGAACCAGCTGGTCAGCTACAGCCCGAAGGCGCTCGGGTTCTTCTGATGACGACCCTGTCCGATCATCCCGGACAGGCGGCGCAACCCGGACCACACGACGTGGTCCGGGTCGACGCCACACCGGCCGCGCTCGACCTGATCGCCAAACTCGAGCGCCGGCATGGCCCCCTGCTGTTCCACCAGTCGGGCGGCTGCTGCGACGGCAGCGCGCCGATGTGCTTCCCGCGCGGCGACTTCCTGACCGGCGACAGCGACGTCAAACTCGGCGAGATCGGCGGCCAGCCGTTCTTCATGGGCAAGCTGCAATTCGAATACTGGAAACACACCCGGCTGACGATCGATGTCGTCAAGGGCCGCGGCGGGATGTTCTCGCTGGAGGGGCCGGAGGGGGTGCGGTTTCTGACCCGCTCGCGGCTGTTTACGGATGAGGAAGTGGCGGTGCTGGAGTCGCGGGAAAGTGTTTAGACCGTATCCTCGGAGCCTCAAGGATAGAAAATCTTAGCCGATACGGGCACTTAAGATCGTGATGACTGATACAGAGGCGCAAGGCCATCGACATCAAGACCTCAATTTTAGAGAGCTCTTCCAGCTAAAAGTTCAGTGCGAATACATTCGCCGTTATCGCGACGTACTCTAATGATGGGTGACGCGAATAGCTGTCATTCGGGCAATTGCCTCTAGCGGATGGAACCTAACGAATGAGTCCCGTTGTTAGGTCGATCTGCGGGCGTTCCAAACGACTTCAAACTCGTTCTTGGTGATCTCTTCAGGAAGGAATTGTGGGTCGGCGGCGATCTCGGCGATGGAGGGTACTGGAACCAGCCCCAAGCGCGTTTCGCCGCGTTCCTCGCCGTTCATCGCGAAGCCTTTCGAGCCGTCAGCGAATATCTCGACCTTCCGGGTCTCCCAGCGATCGTCATCAATCTCACTAATGAGCCAGATGGGTTCAGCTGTGTGCTCATGAACCCACCGAACACGAAGGTAATTCATACGATTCCCTATCTCGCGCCTGGGAAGATTCAGGGACACTTTACGGATCTCGGCGCGCCCGGCCATCTTCGCCTAGCATTTCGGAATTCAAGAGACACTACACTGAACTGAGACCGCCCAAGGGGAGTATTTGCGCTGGCCCGGGTTTTTCCCCGACCAGCGCTATGGACAGGATCAGGCAATACCCGTGGCACGCCAAACGGCTAGGGTGTCGATCACCTGCTGAAAGCCGTGAATTTTTCCGTCCTTGACGCGCCAGATATGGGCGTATTGAGCGTCGAACGGTTTGCCCGTCGCGGCGAAGGTTCCACTCGACCGGCCGATAGCGATAATGACATCGCCGGCATCAAAAATTTCAGTCGGCATTGCCTCATATCCCTCAACGTCAGTGGCGAGGCGACGGAAAACCCCGTCCGCGACAGCCGCTGGCGTGCGATAAGGGTTCCGATCGGATAACATGAAGTTCTCGGCCTCGTTCCATTCGAGCTGCTCATGAAGTTGAGCAAGTATTGCTTTAGCATCACCAATCTTGAAGGCGTCGTAGAGACGCTTCACAACGTCGATACCTTTTTCACTGGTCTGGATTTCCATGTTTCCATTTTCCCATCTGGGCGACCCACCGTTTGGTCAAGCGGCGCATAGCGCAGCTACCCGGGGCGGGCTTTACCGGGACGATCCTCATGATTGCGATTTAGTCAAAGGCGAGCGATGTGCCGGGAGCGCTGCGTCTCGATCCAACGATCCGCATGTCGCCACTTCCGCCTGTGGTCGGAAAGAATGACTTGTCAGTCTGCTTCGAGCCGTTCGCGCAGGCGCTTTACTGCCCGCCCGAAAACTGCGGGATCGTCCATGGCACGAGCGAACACGATCGCGCCCTGGATAGATTCAAGCATCTCCTCGGCCCG
>CAIUCF010000294.1 GCA_903897565.1 uncultured Rhodospirillales bacterium
ACACCCATGGCACGCCGTTCCGCCGTGCGGTCGAAGAGGGCCTGCTCGATCCCAAGCGCGTCGTCCAGATCGGCATTCGCGGCTCGATCTACGATCCCGGGGATCTCGACTTCGCCCTGAGCAGCGGCTTCCGCATCGTCTTCATGGAGGAGTTCGCCGAGCGCAAGCCGGAGGAGATCATGGCCGAGGCCCGCGCGATCGTCGGCGCCAAGCCCACCTATGTCTCGTTCGACGTCGACGCGCTCGACCCCTCGATGGCCCCGGGCACCGGGACGCCGGAGATCGGCGGCATCACCACCTTCGAGGCGATGCGGATGCTGCGCTGCCTGCGCGGGCTGCCGATCGCCGGCGCCGATGTCGTCGAGGTCTCGCCGCCCTTCGACGTCTCCAACACGACGTCGCTGGTCGGCGCCACCATGATGTTCGAGCTGCTGTGCCTGATGGCCGAGGTCATCGCCTCAGGCCGGACCAAGGCCTGATACAAGGAACAAGACCATGGCACATGGCTATGAAAGCGGCCGGCTCGATCTGCCCTTCGTCGGGCTCTGCACCTTCGGCAAGTGCCAGCCCTGCCTCGACTGGGACAAGATCGACGCCGATGTCGCGGTGCTTGGGATTCCCTACGACATGGGTACGCAGTACCGTGCCGGCGCCCGCTTCGGACCGCGCGCGATCCGCGAGGCCTCGACCCTGTTCTCGTTCGGCCATGGCGGCGCCTATGACCACGAGGACGACACCATCTACCTGCCGCGCGACAAGGTCCGCATCGTCGATATCGGCGACGCCGACATCGTCCACACCGACACCGCGCAAAGCCACGCCAACGCCGAATATGCGGTCCGCAAGATCCTGGAGAGGGGCGCGCTGCCGGTCGTGCTCGGCGGCGATCACGCCATCAACATCCCCTGCATCCGCGCCTTCCGCGACCAGGCGCCGATCCATATCGTCCATATCGACGCCCATCTCGACTTCGTCGACGTCCGCCACGGTGTTCGCGAGGGCCACGGCAATCCGCTGCGCCGCGCGGCCGAGGAGGCCCATGTCACGGGCATGACCCAGCTCGGGATCCGCAACGTCTCCTCGACCGCGCGCGAAGGCTATGACGACGCCCGCGAGCGTGGCTCGACGATCCTGTCGGTGCGCCAGGTCCGCAAGCTCGGCACCGAGGGCGTGCTGGCGAAAATCCCGAGGGGCGTGCGCTACTACATCACCATCGATATCGACGGCTTCGATCCCTCGATCGCGCCCGGGACCGGGACACCGAGCCATGGCGGCTTCCTCTACTACGAGGTCATGGAGATCCTGCAGGCCCTCGTGAAGCAGGGCGAGGTCGTCGGCATCGACCTCGTCGAGGTCGCGCCCGCCTACGACCCTTCCGGCATCACCGGCTTCCTCGCGGCCCAGGTCTTGCTCAACCTGCTCGGCTACATCTTCGAGGAAAGGCACGCACGATGACCGCCGTCAGCGACAATGTGGAGGCGATCTGCGCCGATATCATCGCCACCGCGGCGCGCCCGCTGGCCCGATCGCAGACCCTGCCGCGGGCCGCGTATCTGAGCGAAGCCTATTTCGCCCACGAGGCCGAGACCGTGCTCTCGGCCAGCTGGATCTGCGTCGCCCATACCTCGCAGATCCCCGAGATCGGCAGCTATCTGGCGCTCGACCTGCTCGACGAGCCGCTCGTCGTCGTCCGCGGAAACGACGGAGTGGTCCGGGTGCTGTCGCGGGTCTGCCCGCATCGCGCCGCGGATATCCTGCATGATTGCTTCAAGAACCCCGAACACAGCGTCACCAAGCGTTTCCAGTGCCCCTATCACGCCTGGGTCTTCAGCCTCGAAGGCAAGAAGCTCGCCTCAATGCATATGGAAAAGGCGGAAGGCTTCGACGAGGGCGAGTGGAACCTGACCGAGATCCGTGCCGAAATGTGGCACGGCTTCGTCTTCGTCAATCTCGACGGCAAGGCGAGCCCGCTGGCGGAGCAATACGCCGCTTTCGGCGACTCGATCGCGCCGTGGAACACCGCCGAAATGGAGGTCGCCATCACCCTGGAATGGGAATGCGACTTCAATTGGAAGGTGATGGTCGAGAACTGGATAGAATCCTACCATCACATGGGCGCCCATCTGCAGACCTTGCAGGTGACGATGCCGGCGCGCAGCACCTGGACGGAGGCCGAGCAGCCGTCTTTCATCCACTGTCACCTGCCGTTCCGGCCCGTCAACGCCGGCGAGATCCGCGACGCTGTCGCGGCCGGCCAAGAGCTGCCGGGTTTCACGGCCATCCCCGAGCTCCCGGTCGAGCGTCAGGTCGAGTGGGGGCTCTATCTCGGCCATCCCTGCTTCATGTTCCTGACAATGCGCGACCGCGTGTTGTGGTATCGGCTGCAGCCGATCTCGGCGGAGCGCTGCAAGCTGCTCACCATGACCCTGGTGACCAAAGAGGCCCGGCGCGCACCCGATTACGAGGCGACCATTTCCGCCGAAACCGAGATGCTCGCCGCCTTCCATCTCGAAGACATGGCGGTGAATACCGCAGTGCAGGCGGGCTTACGCTCGAAACATGTCGTCCGCGGCCGGCTCAGCCACCTGGAGGAACCCGTCTGGATGATCCAGCGCTTCATCGCCGGCCATCTCCAGGATTCCTTCACACAACAGGCCGCCGAATGAGCTTCGCCCTCCATCACGACAAGGCCATCGTCACCGGCGCCGCGAGCGGCATCGGCTTTGCCATCGCGCAGGCCCTCACCGACCTCGGGGTCAAGGTCGTTGGCCTCGATATATCGCCGGCGCCGCCGGCCGCAACCTTCCCGATCGAGCGCGCCGACCTCACCGTCGAGGCCGAGATCGTCGCCGCCGTCGCCGCGATCGCCGGTCGCCTGGGCGGGCTCAGCCTGCTGGTCAACTGCGCCGGCATCGAACTCGACGCGCCGATCGCCGAGCTGGACATCACCGCGGTCGACCGCATGTACGCGATCAATGTCCGCGGCGCCATGATCGTGACCCGCGAGGCGCTGCGTCACATGCCGGGCACGGGCCGCGACGTCGGCCGTATCATCAACATCGCCTCGGAACTCGCCTTCCTCGGTCGCGCCGGGGCCTCGGCTTACACGGCGACCAAGGGTGCGATGCTGTCCCTGACCCGCTCCTGGGCGCGCGAGCTGGCGCCCAGAATTCTCGTCAACGCCGTCGCCCCTGGCCCGATCGACACGCCGCTGCTCGGCTTCGCCAAGATGACCGAGAGCCAGCAAGCGCTGGAGCAGGACAATCCACTCGGCCGCATCGGCCAGCCGCACGAGGTCGCCGCGGTCGTCGCCTTCCTTGCCAGCGCCGGCGCCAGCTTCGTCACCGGCCAGTGCTACAACGCCGATGGCGGCGCGGCGATGCATTGAGATGCTGGGACGAGGTATAAAGTCCTTCTCCGCCCTGGCGTAGGGGTTGGTCCAGCCGGCTACGCCGACCTATGGACTCGGGGAGAAGGATTTAGGATGAGGTGGGTGCCGGCAACGACGCGACGGCGGATGCAACCCACCTCACCCCAACCCTCTCCCCCCTGAAGGGCGGAGAGGGGGTTTTCATCGCATTGGGATAACGATCATGGCCCACGAACTCACCACCGCGGCGGCCACCTCAAGCAATCTCGGCCCGATCGATCGCGTCGCCCTCGCCCAGGCACGGGTCGACCTCGCCGCCTGCTTCCGCTGGGCGGTGCGGCTGAAATTCGAGGAGGGTATCTGCAACCATTTCTCGGCGATGGTGCCCGGACGCGACGACCTGTTCCTGGTCAATCCCTATGGGTTGATGTTCCGCGAGGTCACCGCATCCAGCCTGCTGCTCTGCGATTTCGAGGGCAATGTGCTCGAGGGCGAGGGCAAGCCGGAGGCCACCGCCTTCTTCATCCATGCCCGGCTGCACAAGAATATGCCGCGCGCCCGCGCTGCCCTCCACACCCACATGCCCAACGCCACCGCACTCGCCATGATCGAGGGCGAGCCGCTGTCCTGGGCCGGGCAGACGGCACTCAAATTTTACGGCCGCACCGTAGTCGACGAGGTCTATAACGGCCTCGCCCTCGACGAGCGCGAAGGCGACCGCATCGCGGCGGCGATGGGCGACGCCGACATTGTGTTCCTGAAGAACCACGGCGTCATGACCGTCGGCCCGACCATCGCCGAGGCCTGGGACGATCTGTATTATCTCGAGCGCGCCGCCGAGGTGCAGGTCAAGGCGCTCAGCACCGGCCGGCCGCTGCGCCCCGTGGATCCCGAGATCGCCCGGCGTACGGCGGCGCAGATTCGCGCCGGCGACGCCGAGAGCGCCCGTCTCCACCTCGAGAGCATGAAGCGCGTGCTGCTGTGCGAGGAGCCGGACTTCGCGACCTGATCAAACCGTCGCGATCGGCGTCACCGGCGAGCCGACCGCGCCAGGCAGGCGCAACGGCGGCGCCGTCAGCAGGAAGCGCGACCGTCGATGCGCGCGCAGCCACTCGGCCAGTGGCGTCAGGTGCCATAACTCGCCCAGATGGATGCCGTTCTTGAATAGGCAATGTTCGTGGAGCGGCAGGGTCGAGCAGCATTTCTCGGTGCCCGGCCCCGCCGGATGGGCCTCGACCGCGTAATTGTCGGCGACGATGACTGCGAGGCCGCTCTGCGTTATCCAGTCGAGCAGACGGCGATCCCGGCCGTCGAGCGCGGCGCAGGCGTTGTGCAGCACTGCAGGATCGGGCTTGCCGCCCATTTCCAGGATGCGCTGCGCGAAGCCGGTATGGAGGCAGAGCATGTCTCCCGGCTCGACGACGACCTGGTCGGCTTCCAGCACTGCCATCAGCTCGGCATGGCCGACCAGCTTGCGCGCGTCGCCGAAATGCGCCCGCAGGTCCACCATCACCCCGCGGCCCTGGACGCCATGGGCCGCCATATTCTCGATACCGAGCGCGGTGGCGTTCGAGGTGCGCTGCGGTCCGATCGGTCCAAGCGCGCCGGCCTCGCCGGGATCACTCGGCCCCAGGATTTCCACCCCGGCACGGAAGCCGTTGTAATAGAGCCGCTCGGCGACGCCGTCGCCATCGGCGTCGAACAGCGCGCCGACATGCGCCAGGCTATCCCACTGCGTCGAATACTGCAGATGCAGCAGGGCGAGATCGTCGCTGACGATGTCGGTACTGTCGGGGCCGAGCGTGCAGTTGAAATTCGGCTGCCCGTCGCGCAGGGTCGGCCGGATCACCGGCGGGTGGCGGCGCGGATTGAGCAGATTGCCGCCGGGATGGTCGAGCGGCAGGCTGAGGCAGAAGCTGATTCCTTCCGTCGCCGCCGCCAGGCCGCCGCGCCGGCGTTCCGGGGTGATCAGGTTGAGCCGGCCCCATTGATCGTTGGGTCCGAATTCGCCCCAATTCGAGCCCTCGGGTCGAATTCGCCATCTCGGGTTCGCCATCTTCCGGCCTCCGTGTTCTTATCGTTGACCGAGCTTCGCGCGTTCCCGGCGGTTGGGCAATGGTCAGCGCCGGGTCAGCGCCCACCACAGACACAGCGCCAGCGCCGCGCTGATGAACTTCCAGACCTGCACCGGGTAGCGCGCGTAGAGCGGCTGCCGGAGGATCGCCGGCGGATTGACCTGACTGAGGCCTGTCTCCAGGTCGAGCAGGAACTCGACGGCGTTGGCGTATCGGTCTGCCGGATCGACGGCGACCAGCCGCAAGATCGCGGCGTCGAGCCAGGCCGGTAGATCCTGGCGGTGGCGGGAGAGCGCGATCGGGCGGCCGAACGTGGGACGTGTGAAGGGATCCATCTCTCCGTATGGATACGAACCTGCGGCAAACGCGGTATAGAGCGTGACACCGAGCGCATAGAGATCGCTGGCGACGGTTGCAGGGCTCCCGGCATAGAGCTCCGGCGCGAGAAAGCTCGGAGTCCCGTCGAGGGCTTCCGCCCTGTGATCTTCCGCCAGGATGCGGACGAGGCCGAAATCGATCAGCTTGAGTCCGCCGCCCGGCTCCAGGATCACGTTCTCCGGCTTGATGTCGCGATGGATGACGCCGTGGCGATGCAACGCGGCGAGGCCTTTCGCCAGCTTCATGGCGATGGCGACACCTTCCGCCAACCCGACGCGGGGGAAGCGCCGCAACCGCACCGCCAAAGCCTCGCCCTCGTAGAACGGCGCGATGGCATAGAGCTGCGTGCGGCGCGTCCCCGGATCGATCGGCACGCCGAGCCAGGGGCTGGCGACCCGGGCCGCGACCCAGCTCTCCCGCGTTACACTTGCCGGAAGGCGCGCCGCGACAGCGGCCGCGGGGCGTGGGAACTTGAGGACCACGAGCCGGTCTTCACCTTCGTCCCGGGCCAGGAAGACGCGGCTCTCTAGGCTCTCCGCAAGCATCCGCTCGATACGAAAGCCGTCGATCACCTCGCCCGGCTTCGGGGCTTCCGCGACCGGCAGCGACCGCGTCGAGGCGGCGAGATCGTCATGAGCGACCGTCGGCAGGGCGAGAATATCGAGCACGATCGCGGTGACGTTGTCGCGGCTGCCGGCGGTCAGGGCCTCGAGCACCAGCAGGCGCGCACATTCCCCGGGCGTGACGGGCAGCGCCAGGACCTGTTCCAGCCGAGCCGGCGTCAGGGCGCCATGGATGCCATCGCTGCACAGCATGAAACGATCGCCGACCGCGATCGGTACCGCGACCTGATCGGGTTCGACCGCAGTCGCAATGCCGATCGCCCGATGCAGCACATGCTGCATACCGGGCTGATCGTCGACATGATCGCGAGTCAGCAGGCTGACCCGACCGGCTGTCAGGCGATAGAGGCGGGTATCACCGACATGGAGGCCGAAGGCGGTGCGGCCGTCGATGACCAGCGCCGTAAACGTTGTCGCCATGCGCTCCAGCAGGGAATCGACCTGACCCTGGGCATGGATCCAGCGATTGGTGGCGGCCAGCGCGGTGACGCCGCGATGGGAGACGACGTCGCCGTCTTCATCGAGCAAGCCCTCGAGAAAGCTGCGTACGGCCATTTCCGCGGCCACCCTGCCGCCGAGCACGCCGCCGACCCCATCGGCGACCGCGGCAATGACGAGATCGGGTCGGGGTTCGATCAGGACGCAGCCGAAATCCTGGTTGTCGGCGCGGACGCCCTTCTCCGACGCGAAGCCGGCGCGGACATCGATCCGGGCTTCGGTCGTGCTCGGCGGCACGGGGCGGGATTCAGACACCAATGCTCACTTGAATTTGCATATATTTTAGTCTTCTTTTGCGCTGCATTGCAGCAATTGTATATTTCTTCGGCATTCCTGCTCACATTCACCTGAAAATGAGCGAGCGAGCAGGAGCCGCCAAAAATCGCTGCTCGCTGCTGGCGCCAGCTCAAGACAACGAGGCACTTAACGAGAGTCGCAGCGTATTCAAACACAGCACCGAGAGATCGCAACCCTATTCATCCGGTAGCATCAAGGGTTCGGCACATTGCTTGCAGAGCGTCTACTTGAACGCAGCGCGTGTCCGTTTGCCATTCAACGATGAATAGCCAACGAAGGGGAGCGGCTTTCGGCCAATCCTGGAGAAGTTTCGGCGGTCCAATGACGGGGCGCCATCGGGTGCCGGTGCACCCTGACGACATATTCAGTCGACCCGTCCTGTTCCGCATTTGCGAGTCTTCGACCCGCGCCGTACCGGTCGCCTGATCCATGCCGTCTCCCGTTGCTGGAGACATTGATGAACAAGGGTTTTCTAAAGGCTGGTCACCTGCCGACGTTGATCGCGGCATTCCTCTATTTCGACCTCAGCTTCATGACCTGGGTGCTGCTCGGGCCGCTCGGTGTGCAGATCGCCAAAACCCTACATCTAAGCGCGGCCGAGAAAGGCCTGATGGTGGCGACGCCGGTGCTTGCCGCCGCATTCCTGCGCTTCTTCAATGGCGTGCTGGTCGACCGCTTCAAGCCCAAGCGGGTCGGTATCGCCGCCCAGGTCTTCGTCATCGCCGGCTTGCTGTGGGCCTGGTATTTCGGCCTGCACACCCTGGGCGAGGTCCGCATCTTCGGCATCGCGCTGGGCATGGCCGGCGCCTCCTTCGCGGTCGCCTTGCCGCTGGCCTCGCGCTGGTATCCGCCGGAGCATCAGGGCACGGCGCTCGGCATCGCCGGCGCCGGCAATTCCGGCACCGTGCTGGCGGCGCTGTTCGCGCCCTCGCTGGCCGTTGCCTTCGGCTGGAACAATGTCTTCGGCCTCGTCGCCATCCCGATGGCGATGGTTCTGGTCGTCTATCTGTTCCTCGCCAAGGATAGCCCCCATTGCCCCCCGGCACAGCCGATGTCGAACTACTTCAAGGTCCTGGCGATCGGTGACGCCTGGTGGTTCATGCTGTTCTACGGCGTCACCTTCGGCGGCTTCGTCGGCCTCACCTCGTCGCTGACCATCTATTTCAACGACCTGTTCGGCCTCTCCCCGGTCCATGCCGGCTATTGCACCGCGGCCTGCGTCTTCGCCGGCTCGCTGTTTCGTCCGCTCGGCGGCGCGCTCGCCGACCGCATCGGTGGCTTCCGCACCCTGACCGGCGTCTACACGATTGCCGCGCTGGCGCTCGTCGTGATCAGCTTCGGCATGCCGTCGCTGTGGCTGGCGCTCGCCGTGTTCATCGTCATCATGGGCACGCTCGGGGTCGGCAACGGCGCCGTGTTCCAACTCGTCCCTCAGCGCTTCCGCCACGAGATCGGTGTCATGACCGGCCTCGTCGGCATGGCCGGCGGCCTCGGCGGCTTCTATCTCGCCTCCAGCCTCGGCTACTCGAAGCAGCTCACCGGCACCTACCAGGCAGGGTTCCTGTTGTTCGCACTGCTCGCCGTGCTGGCCCTGATCGGGCTGTCGGCGGTCAAGCGGCGTTGGCGCACGACCTGGACCAATCTGGCGGGCACCCCCGCCAGCGTTCGCATCTGATCCCGGCCAGCAAGGAGACATCCGATGAACATGATCTCGCGTCCTCCCCGGAAACTCGTGGTGATCGGCAACGGCATGGCCGGAATGCGGACGGTCGAGGAAATCCTCGCCCGCGCCCCAGGCGCCTTCGCCATCACCGTGTTCGGCGCCGAGCCGCAGGTGAATTACAACCGCATCATGCTCTCGCCGCTGCTGGCCGGAGAGAAGAGCTTCGACGACATCGTGATCAATGATCGCGCGTGGTACGCGGCCAACGGCGTCGAACTGATCGCCGGCGAGGCCGTGATCGCGATCGACCGCGAGAGCAAGAACGTGCGCGGCGAGCACGGCACCGTGCGGTCCTACGACCTGCTGCTGCTGGCCACCGGCTCCAACCCCTTCATCCTGCCGGTGCCGGGGGTCGATCTGCCCGGGGTCGTCACCTTCCGCAACGTCGCCGATGTCGACGCCATGCTCGAAGCGGCGCAGTTGCACCGCCACGCCGTCGTCATCGGCGGCGGCCTGCTCGGCCTCGAGGCCGCCTATGGCCTGAAGCGCAACGGCATGGACGTCACCGTCGTCCACCTGATGCCGAGCCTGATGGAGCGCCAGCTCGACACCTCGGCCGCCCATCTGCTGGCGCGCGATCTCGAGGCCCGCGGCATCAAGGTCCTCGTCGGCACCAATACCAAGGCGCTGCTCGGCGACGAGCGGGTCGAACGTATCGCGTTTGCCGACGGCACCGAGATCCCGGCCGATCTGGTCGTGCTCGCCGCCGGCATCCGGCCCAATGCCGATCTGGCGCGGGCGAGCGGCATTACCTGCAACCGCGGCATCGTGGTCGACGACAGCCTCAAGACCTCCGACGACAGCATCTTCGCGATCGGCGAATGCGTCGAGCATCGCGGCATTTGCCACGGTCTCGTCGCGCCGATCTGGGAAATGGCCAAGGTCGTCGCCGACCACATCGCCGAGACCGGCCAGCCCGCCTTCGCCGCCAGCGTCAGCGGCACCCGGTTGAAAGTGACCGGGATCGACATGTTCTCGGCCGGCAATTTCCTCGGCGGCGAGGATACCCAGGACGTGGTGCTGCGCGATGCCGCCCGCGGCGTCTACAAGCGGCTGGTGATCAAGGACAATCAGCTCGCGGGTATCGTCTGCTACGGCGATGCCGGCGATTCCGGCTGGTATTTCCAGATGCTGCGCGACGGCACCGATATCGAGCATATGCGCGACACCCTGATCTTCGGGCCCGCCTTCGCCGAAGGAGGCGCCCCGGCAAACCCTAGCGCCGCCGTTGCGGCTCTGCCCGATGCGGCGGAGATTTGCGGCTGCAACGGCGTCTGCAAGGGCAAGATCCTCGCCGCGATCGACGAACACAAGCTGACCTCGGTCGATGGTGTCCGCGCCCATACCAAGGCCTCGGCCTCCTGCGGCAGCTGCACGCCGCTGGTCGAGCAGCTGCTGGTCCACGCACTCGGCGATTCCTTCGAGAAGAACACGATCAAGCCGATGTGCAAATGCACCGAGCTCAGCCATGAGACGGTGCGCGCGCAGATCCCGGCGCTCGGCCTCAAGACCATCCCGGCGCTGATGCAGACGCTGGGCTGGACGACGCCGGATGGCTGCGGCTCGTGCCGGCCGGCGCTCAATTTCTATCTGCTCTGCGCCTGGCCGGGCGAGTATGTCGACGATCCGCAGTCGCGCTTCATCAACGAACGTCACCACGCCAATATCCAGAAGGACGGCACGTATTCGGTGGTGCCGCGGATGTGGGGCGGGCTGACGACGGCGGGCGAGTTGCGTGCCATCGCCGATGTCGTCGACAAATACGAGATCCCGACGGTCAAGGTCACCGGCGGCCAGCGCATCGACCTGCTCGGCATCCGCAAGGAGCAATTGCCCGATGTCTGGCGCGACCTCAACGCCGCGGGCATGGTCTCGGGCCACGCCTATGGCAAGTCGCTGCGCACGGTGAAGACCTGCGTCGGCTCGGAGTGGTGCCGCTTCGGCACGCAGGACTCCACCGGCATGGGCGTCGCGCTCGAGCGCATGACCTGGGATTCCTACCACCCGCACAAGGTCAAGCTCGCGGTCTCCGGCTGCCCGCGCAACTGTGCCGAAGCGACGATCAAGGATTTCGGCGTCGTCGCGGTCGACAGCGGCTGGGAACTCCATATCGCCGGCAATGGCGGCATCAAGGTCCGCGTGACCGACTTCTTGTGCAAAGTCGAGACGGAAGACGAGGTGCTGGAATATTGCGGTGCCTTTCTGCAGCTCTATCGCGAAGAGGCCCGCTATCTCGACCGCACCGCGCATTGGGTCGAACGGGTCGGGCTCGACTACGTCAAGCAGCGCATCGTCGAGGATGGCGAAGGCCGGGCGGCGCTCTATGCCCGCTTCCTGCACTCCCAGAGTTTCAACCAGAAAGACCCCTGGGCGGCGCATGCCAGCGAGGCCCTGAAGGCGCGCGAGTTCCGCGTGCTCGCGAGCGTGGAGTGAGACAGATGAACCAGCCCCTGCCTGACGCCGCCTGGGTCGATGTCGGCAGCCTCGACGAAATCCAGCCGCTCGGCTCGCGCGTCGTCCGCACCAGCGAAGGCGATATCGCGATCTTCCGCACTCGGGATGACGCGGTCTTCGCCCTTTATGATCGCTGTCCGCACAAGGCCGGGCCGCTGTCGCAGGGCATCGTCCATGGCCGCAGCGTTACCTGCCCACTGCATTCCTGGGTGATCGACCTTGCCTCGGGTGAAGCGGCGGCACCGGATAAAGGATGCGCGCATACGATCACGGTCCAGCTTGTCGGCGATCGGATTCTCCTGCCGCTCGGCGCCAATACCCGCGAGGACGTGGCGTGACATCGGCGCCGGTCGCGACGACCTGCCCGTATTGCGGTGTCGGCTGCGGCGTTAAGGCGGCCGCGACCGGCGAGGTCACGGGCGACAAGACCCATCCGGCCAATGCCGGCCGGCTGTGCTCGAAAGGCGCCGCGCTCGGACTGACTCTGGATGATCGCGACCGTCTGACCGCGCCAACGATCGCGGGCGAGCCCGTGCCCTGGGACAGCGCACTCGACAAGATCGCGACACGGTTCAAGCAGACCATCGCCGAGCACGGCCCGGATTCGGTCGCGTTCTATGTCTCCGGGCAATGCCTGACCGAGGATTACTACGTCGCCAACAAGTTGATGAAAGGCTTTATCGGCAGCGGCAATATCGACACCAATTCCCGGCTGTGTATGGCGTCCGCGGTCGCCGGCCACATCCGCGCCTTCGGCGAGGATGTCGTCCCCGGTATCTATGATGATTGGGAGCAGGCCGATCTGGTGGTGCTGGTCGGCAGCAATACCGCCTGGTGCCATCCCGTGCTGTTCCAGCGCGTGATGGCGGCGCGCGAGGCCCGCGGCACCAGGATCGTCGTCATCGATCCGCGCCGCACGGCGACCGCGGAATCCGCCGATCTGCATTTGCCGCTCAAACCCGGGACCGATGTCCTCTTGTTCGCCAGCCTGCTCAAGGAACTGGCCGAGCGCGGCGCCATCGCCGGGGATTGGGTGCGCGACAACACCACCGGCCTCGATGCCGCCCTGGCCAGTGCCCGCCGCGACGTGCCCTCGGTCGCGGCGCTGGCCGCGGCGACCGGGGTCGACGCCGCCGATCTCGAAACCTTCTTCGCCTGGTTCGCCGCGACCGAGCGCACCCTGACGGTCTATTCGCAGGGCGTGAACCAATCCGCCGTCGGCACCGACAAGGTCAACGCCATCATCAACTGCCATCTCGCCACCGGCCGGATTGGGCGGCCCGGCATGGGTCCATTCTCGGTCACCGGCCAGCCCAACGCCATGGGCGGCCGCGAGGTCGGTGGCCTCGCCAACCAGCTCGCCGCCCATATGGGCTTCGAGCCGGACTCGATCGACCGCGTCGGCCGTTTCTGGAATGCACCCGCCATTGCGACCAAGCCCGGCCTCAAGGCCGTCGACCTGTTCGACGCCGTCGCCGAAGGCAAGATCAAGGCGCTTTGGATTATGGCGACCAACCCCGCCGCCAGCATGCCGCGCACCGACCGCATCCGCGCCGGGCTGGAATCCTGCCCCTTCGTCGTCGTCTCCGATTGCTGGCCGACCGAGGCCACGGCCCGCGCCGATGTCGTGCTTCCCGCCGCCGGCTGGGGCGAGAAGGACGGCACCGTAACCAATTCCGAGCGCATGGTCTCGCGCCAGCGGCCGTTCCGCGAGGCGCCGGGCGAGGCGCGGCCCGACTGGTGGGCGCTCGCCGAAGTCGCCCGCCGTATGGGCTGGGCCGAGGTTTTTGCTTACGAGCATCCGGCCGAGATTTTCGCCGAGCACGCCGCACTCTCGGGTTTCGAGAATGGCGGCGCCCGCGTCTTCGATATTGGCGCCGTCGCCGGGCTCGATCGCGCCGGCTATGACGCGCTGGAGCCGTTCCGCTGGCCTTGGGTCAAGGACGGCGCCCCGGCCGGCCGGCTGCTCGGTAGCGGCGGCTTCACCACGCCCGACCGCCGCGCCCGCTTCGTCGCGACACCCTGCGCGTCCCCCGCGCAACCGGCCAGCGCCGGTTTCCCCTTCATCCTCAACAGCGGCCGCACCCGCGACCAATGGCACACCATGACCCGGACCGGGCGCGTAGCGCGGCTGATGAGCCATGCCGAAGCCCCCGAGTTGCAGCTTCACCCGGAAGACGCAGGCCTGGCCGGCATCGCCGCCGGCGGCCTCGTCCGCGTGACCAGCCGCGAAGGCTCGACCCTGCTGCGCGCGGCGCTCACCGACGGCGTCAGGCGGGGCGACGTCTTCGCCACAATGCACTGGACCGATGATTTTGCCGCCGGCGGCCCGATCGACCGGTTGATCGGCGGCGCGGTCGACCCGATCTCCGGCCAACCGGAACTGAAGGCGATGCCGGTCACGATCACCGCGGTCGAGACCCTGTGGCGCGGCCTGCTGTTGAGCCGTGATGCGGTCCGGCCCGCGGGCGCCGTCGCTTGGTCGCGCGTCCCGGTCGCCGAGGGGCATCTGATCGCGCTCGACGGCCTTGAACCTGCTGCCGGCGACGAGGACTGGATCGCCGGACTGGCCGGCGGCATCGCCCACAGCCCCGGCGTCGAACGCGTCGAACTCGATGACCCAGCCCGCGGTGTCCGCCGCATCGCCTGGCTGCGCGACGGCCGGCTCGAAGCCTGCCTGTTCCTCGCCCTCAAACCCGGCGCCGGCCTGCCAAGCCGCGAGGCCGCCGCCGCGTTACTGACATTGACGATGGATGCCGCAGGCCGCGCCGGCGTGCTTGCGGGCCGTGCCGCGAGCGGCCCCGCCACCGGTAAGATCGTCTGCGCCTGCTTCTCGGTCGGTCTCGCCACGTTGCGCGATGCCATCGCCCGCGACCGTCTGGTCTCCGTCGAGGCGATCGGCACAACCTTGCGCGCCGGTACCAATTGCGGCTCTTGTATTCCGGAGCTGCGGGAGATCCTGCGCGAGACGACGCCCGAGATGGCGGCACTCGCTGAGTAACCATTAAGCCCTCCCCCTCGAGGCGGGAGGGTCTGG
>CAIUCF010000295.1 GCA_903897565.1 uncultured Rhodospirillales bacterium
CGCAGGAAATTGGCGTTCACGCCGCTGATCGCCGGTGTGTAGAGGATGTCGGCTGCTCTCGCGTCGGCCGTCATCTGCTTCTGCGCCTCGCTCGCCATGCTCTCGTCCGAGGCGATGAATCGGGTGCCGAGATAGGCGAAGTCGGCGCCCATGACCCGGGCCGCGGCAACGTCGCGCCCGGTCGAGATCGCCCCCGACAAAATGATCTGGCCGGCGTAGAACGAGCGGATTTCGGCGATGAGCGCGAAGGGATTGATGGTCCCGGCATGGCCGCCGGCGCCGGCGGAGACGGCGATGATGCCGTCGACTCCGGCGCTTGCCGCCTTTTCGGCGTGGCGGCGCGAGATCACGTCGTGAAACACCAACCCGCCATAGCTGTGGACGGCTTCGACGAGCTCCTTGACGGCACCGAGCGAGGTGATGACGAAAGGCACGCGATGCTTGACGACGAGATCGAGATCGGCGGCGAGCCGTGGATTCGATTTATGGACGATCAGGTTGACGCCGTATGGGGCCGCGGTCGGGCTCAGCCGCCCCTCGATCTCCTCCATCCAGGCCGCGAAGCCTTCGCTGCTGCGCTGGTTGAGCGCCGGAAAGGAAGCGGCGACACCGGCGTTGCAGCAGGTCACCACCAGATCCGGTCCGGAGATCAGGAACATCGGCGCGACGATCGCTGGGACGGCCAGATGCTGCGTGAAACGTTCGATGGGTGTCATGGGCTCTCCCGACTGGAAACCGCGGCCAATACGTTATGCTTATACGCATAGTCTTTACTCGTGAGTATAGATATCGTACAGCTGCCCTGCCGTCAATTTCAGGCTTGGTGCCCGTTTGAGCTCGGAACTCGAGACCCCGACATCCGTGTTTCGCTCCTCGCAGGAGCGGCAGAAGGAGCGTGTCCTCAAGCGCCATGCGGTGCTGCAGGCGGCCGTGCGGATGTTCAACGAACGCGGCTTCCATGCGACGTCGCTCGACGATGTCGCCGCCTCGCTCGGCGTCACCAAGCCGGTGATCTACCATTATCTCGGCAACAAGGATCAGGTGCTGTTCGAATGCGTCCGGCTCGGCCTGACGCAGATTCGCGAGGCGGCGGTGGCCGCGCGGGCCGCGGAAGGTACCGGGCTCGATCGCCTAAAGGCCTTTCTGCGGCGCTATGCAGAAGTCAACATGGATGATTTCGGCCGCTGTGTCATTCGCACCGGCGACGAGACCTTGTCGCCGGAAAGCCGGCGCGAGTTTCGCGCCCTCAAGGGCGAGATCGACCGCGACATGCGCGAGGTGATCGCCGAAGGCGTCGCCGACGGCTCGATCTATGCCAAGGACGTGCGGCTGACCGCGTTTACCCTGGCCGGCGCCCTGAATTGGCCGGCGCGGTGGTTCGATCCCGAAGGCCCGGAGTCCCGCAGCGAGGTCGCGGCGGCGATGGTGGAGATCCTCTGCGAAGGACTCCGCCGTCGCGATGGAGCGGGTAATTCTGTATAATCGACGACAAGAATCTGGAGGCTCGCCATGAAACTCAACGACGTGCAGCTGATGATCCGCGATTCCGTGCGCAAATACGCCAGCGAATCGCTGCGGCCGCGCAGCCGCGGTTTCGAGGCCGCCGGATGCTACCCGCCCGGTCTGTTCGAAGAGATCGCCGATCTCGGCCTGCTCGGCATGGTGGCGCCGGAATCCTATGGCGGCGCCGCGGCCGATTACGTGTCCTATGCGCTGGCGTTGATCGAGCTCGCCGCGGCCGACGGTGCGCTGTCGACCATCGTCAGCATTCAGAACAGCATCATGGTCAACGGCATCCTCAAGGATGGCAGCGAGCGGCAGCGTGATCGCTATCTGCGCGAGCTGATCTCCGGCCGCATGATCGGCGCCTTCGCCCTGACCGAGACCGATGCCGGCTCCGACGCCTCGGCGATCCGCACTCGCGCCGAGAAGGTTCCCGGCGGCTGGCGCCTCAACGGCACCAAGCAGTTCATCACCTCGGGCAAGATCGCCGGGGACGTGATGGTCATCGCCGTCAGCGAGCCGAGCGCCGGCAAGCGCGGCATGTCCGCCTTCCTCGTGCCGACCGATTCACCCGGCTATCATGTCGACAAGGTCGAGCACAAACTCGGCCAGGGCGCTTCGGATACCTGCGCGATCAGGTTCGAAGATCTGATGCTTGACGACGATGCGCTGCTCGGGCCGGAGGGGGCGGGGTATCGCATCGCGCTGTCCAATCTCGAAGCCGGCCGCATCGGCATCGCGGCGCAGAGCATCGGCATGGCCGACGCTGCGCTGGAAATCGCGGTCGCCTACGCCAAGGATCGCACCAGCTTCGGCGCCCCGATCATGCAGCACCAGGCGGTCGGCTTTCGGCTCGCCGATCTCGCGGCCCGGCTCGAAGCCGCGCGCCAGCTCGTGCTCCATGCCGCCTCCCTCAAGGACGAGGACGTGCCTTGTCTGCGCGAGGCCTCGATGGCCAAGCTGGTCGCCAGCGAAACGGCCGAAGCCGTGTGCACCGGGGCGATTCAGACCCTTGGCGGTTATGGCTATCTCGAGGAATACGGTCTCGCCAAGATCTACCGCGATGTCCGGGTCTGCCAGATCTATGAGGGCACCTCGGATATCCAGCGCATGGTCATCGCCCGCACCCTGTAGCGGCGGCGAGAGCCCCATTGACGGGGCTCTGGCAAGGCGGTCAGGATGCGCGGCCAACGGGAATCGCGATCCGGTCTCCCGGGGCACCATCGGGAGCGACAGAGAACTCATGACCGCGCGCTACTATCCGGAAATCTTCGACGCCCCCGACATGAACGCGGCAAAGGCGATCATCCTGACGCCCGAAGGGCCGAACGCGGACACCGAGACCCGGTGGCGGCACGAGACCCCTTACGTCCTGGAATTGATCGGCAAGGCCTTTGCGCTCGCCCCTGAGCGGGTGATTCTCGACTATGGCTGCGGCATCGGCCGCTTGGCCAAGGCGATGATCGAGGCCTCGGGCTGCTTCGTCATCGGCGTCGACATCAGCCCCAAGATGTGTCGGCTGGCGCTCGATTACGTCGGATCGGACCGCTTCGTCGCCCTCTCACCGACGCAGTTCGACGTGCTCGTCAAAGGCGGCCTGCGGGTCGATGCGGCGATCGCCGTCTGGGTGCTGCAGCATTGCCTGGCCCCGGCCGACGACATCGCCCGGATCCGTCGCGGCCTCGGTCCCGCGGGGGCGGCGCTCGTGCTCAACATGCCGAAGCGGGCGATCCCGGCCGCGGTCCGCGATAGCAACAATACCGAGCGCTTCGCCTGGGGCTCCGATCAGATCGACGTCGCGGCGCTGCTGCGCCAAGCCTTCGCCGTCGCGGCGGAGGGCGCGATCGACCCGACGCGCACGCCCCATGTCGCCGATGTCGGCGCGTTCTGGATGAACCTGCGGCAGCGTGCCGCTTAAGCTTACGCCGCGGCGTGAAAGGTCTTCGGCACGCCGGCGCGGTGGATGGCGCCGGAGAAGCGCTCCTCGGGAAGCCAGATTTCGACCTTGCGGCGTAGGGCAATGAGCTTCGGAATATCGATCCCGGTCGAGAGGCCCATGGTTTCGAGCAGGAAAGCGGCATCCTCGAACACGACATTACCGGTCGCGCCCGGCGCATGCGGGCAGCCGCCGAGCCCGCCGAGCGAGGCGTCGAAGCGGCGCACGCCGACGCGGGCGGCGGCGGCGATATTGGCGAGGCCGAGGCCGCGGGTGTCGTGGAAATGGGCCGCGACCGGGACATTACCCAGCCGGGACAGCACGCCGGCGAAGATGCGTTCGACCTGCAGCGGATTGGCGTAGCCGACGGTGTCGGCGATCATGACCTCGTCGGCGCCGAGTTCGACGCCGCGCTCGGCGATGCGATAGACCAGATCCTCGGGCACCTCGCCCTGGATGGTGCAGCCGAAGCAGGTGGCGATGCCGAAGCTCAGGGTGACGGTCTTCTCCAGCCCACGCTCGGCCCGGGCCTCGACGATGCGGGCGAAATCGTCCATCGCTTGTGCCGTACTGCGGCGGACATTGGCCTGGCTATGCGCCTCGCTCGCCGAGATGACGTAGTTGACCTTGGTCAGCCCGGTGTCGAAGGCGGTGAGTGCACCTCGGGCGTTCGGCGTCAGGCCGGAGGCGAGCAGGCCGGGGATCGCAAGCGCGGTGGTCGCGACCTCGACGGCATCGGCGAAGATCGGGAAGCTCTTGAAGGGGACGAAGGACGTCACCTCGATTTCGTGGACGCCGGCAGCGGCCTCCTCGCGGATCCATTCGAGCTTATGGGCGGTCGAGAGATCGCCGCGGACCAGCTGCAGGCCGTCGCGCAGGCCGACTTCGCGAAGATAGGCGCGCTCAATCATGGCGTGATCCTCAGGTTCCGGTGAAGCGCGGCGGGCGCTTCTCGTTGAAGGCGCGGATGCCTTCCATGCGATCGGCTGTCGGCACCAGCCGGTTATAGGCCTCGATTTCGAAGGCGAGGCCGTCGGAGAGCGACATCTGCAGGCCGCGATGGATCGACTGCTTGGCCTGGCGTACCGAGAGCGGGGCGTTGGCCGCGATGGCGCGGGCGGTCTCCAGCGCGGCGGGCAGCAGCTCCGGGCCGGGCAGGATGCGATTGACGAGACCCCAGGCCTCGGCCTCCTGCGCCGTGAACGGCCGCGCGGTCAGGATCAGCTCCTTGGCGCGGCGTTCACCGACGGCGCGCGACAGGTTCTGGGTGCCGCCGCCACCCGGCATGATGCCGAGCTTGCATTCGGTCAGGGCGAAGCGGGCGTAGTCGGCCGCGTAGATGAAGTCGCAGCACGCCGCCATCTCGCAGCCGCCGGCATAGGCGGCGCCGTTGACGGCGGCGATCACCGGAACCGGACAGTCGATGATCGCCCGCATCAGCCGCTCGAAGATGACGTGCTGGCGGCGCCAGGTGTCATCAGTCATGCCGTTGCGCTCCTTGAGGTCGCCGCCGGCGCAGAAGGCCTTGTCGCCCATCCCGGTCATGATGATGCAGCGCAAGGCACCCGGATCCATCGCCACCGCTTCGAAGAACTGCACGCCGTCGAGGCCCATCTGGGTGTTGAGGGCGTTGGCGGAGTCCGGCCGGTTGAGGCGAGCGATCCAGATGTGCTCGTCAACGGCTTCGACGGCGATGGTTTCATACTGGTGCATCGTCTCGTTCCTACGCGGGCTGGGCGGTCAAGGTCGCGGTGATCGAATTGAGCCAGGCGGCAACCGGTGTACTGCTCCCAAGGCATTCCTGTCCCGACAACAACGAGGCTGCCCGGTCATTCGTCAGATGGGGTGCGGCAGCCCGAAGACAATCGCTCCATTTTTCCGCCAACTCGGCAGCCGTCATCGGATCGCCGGCCGAGCCGGGGGTGACGTCCACCGAGCGCTCCAGCAGGCGCCCATCGCGCAAGGTCAGGCTCACCGTCACCGGCGCCGCTTCGACCTCACGTGCCGACAAGGCGCGATCACCGGTTTCGACGATTTCGACGTCGGCCAGCCGTGCGCGGATCTCGGGGCGCATGACGGCAGCGTCGGTGAAACTGGCGAAGCCGACGCGGCGGTCGTTGATCGCGGCCAACACGGCGTAGGGTCCGCTGAACTTGCCCTGCATGCCGGTGGTCGGCACCGGATGATTGAGCGGACGGCTGCCGCCGATCGGCATCCGTACCGTCGCGTGGCGAATCTGGTCGAGGCTCAGATCATGGTCGTGCGCCAGGGCAAGGCTGCCGGCGATCATCTTGTGCAGCATGTAGCAGCAGGGGAAGCGTTTGCGCTCGAAGCCCGGCTCGGCGATGACGAAGGGCCGGCCGAGCGCGGGGAGCGGGACGTCGCCGGTTTCGCCACCCGAGAACGCGCCGAAGAAGCCGGTCGCGGCGAAGACGTCGGCTGTCGTCGCTTCGACCCCCGCGGCGGCCCACGACACGGCGCGCAGGGCGTTGGCGGCGGCGATGCCGACATGGAGCGACTTGATCATCGAGCCGAAATTGACGCGCAGGCCCGAAGACAGGCTGGCGGCGATCGCCAGGGCATTCGCCGTTTGCGCCACCGAGAGTCCACGCATCCGGGCGACGGCCGCGGTGGCCCCGAAAACGCCGAGGGTCGCCGTGGCGTGGAAGCCGAGTTCGTAATGATGGAATCCGATCGTCTCGCCGAGCCGGATCATCACCTCGGCGCCCACTGCCAGGGCATCGCACAGGGCGGCGCCGGGCAAGTGGTCCCAGGGCTCGGCGCAAAGCAGTGCGGTCAGCACCGGCACGCTGGGATGGCAGATCGCCAGCATGCTGACATCGTCGTAATCGAGGACATGGGAGGCCATGCCGAACAGCAGGGCCGCATCGTCGTCGCGATAGGATGCCTTCGACCACAGCGACGGCACCGATCTCGGACCGGTCGCGTCACTCGGCAGGGTCGAGGCGAGGGCGCGGACACCGGGCTCGATGCTGCCGGCGATCATGACGGCGAGGGAGTCGATGACCGCCTCTGCCGCCCTCGCCCGGGCCACCGCGCTGACCGGCGCCTCGACGGCGAAGCGCGCCAGCAATTGGGTGTTGTTCGCCGCCATCGTCAGTACGAACGCGGCATGCCCAGGGCATGCTGGGCG
>CAIUCF010000296.1 GCA_903897565.1 uncultured Rhodospirillales bacterium
CCGCGGTCAGGTCGTTGATCTGCCAGATCTTGGTGACGCCGGCGCGATAGGCGGTCTCGCCGAAGCTCTGATAGGGCCCGCTCTCGTTGACGAAGCGCTTGCCGGTCCGGGCATCGACCAGGATCGACCCCGGACAGTGGCGGTCGAAGAACAGCGACGGGAACCGCGCGAGGCTGCCATCGGCGCGCCGAAAGGCGGAAGCCGGGACCCAGATGCCGTTGCCGTGGTTTTCCTGGTTGAGATTGCCGCCGACGGCGACGCCCATCGTGATGCCGTCGCCCTGGCTGCCTTCGGCCATCAAGGACCAGCCGGCCTCCGATTGCGGCAGGTACTGCTTGCGCATCGCGTCATTGGCGCCGAAGCCGCCGCTCGCCAGGATGACACCGAGGCGGGCGGTGTAACGCTCCTCGCTGCCGCGATGTTCGGCGACGAGGCCGGTGACCATGCCGTCCGTGGTGATCAGCGCGCGGGCGCGGCGCTCTTCGAGAAGGGTCACGCCGGCATCGACTGCGGATTTCAGCAGCCTGCCGGCCAGCGCGTTGCCATTGGCGAGCACGCTGCCGCGCCTGCCGCTCAAGCGGTCGGCGGCATAGCCGAGCATGCGCTTGGTGGTCACGGTGAAGCCGGCGAGCGATTTGTTCCAGTTCGCCATCATATAGGCGTCCATCGGACTCAGCTGCATGCTGGCGAACAGCCCCATCTCCGGGATCGGGCGGCGCAGCTTCGCGAACCAGGACCCGAGCTTGCGGCCGTCATAATCGGCGGTCAGCAGGCAGCGCCCGGTCTTCCAGCCGGGCTCGCCGGGGGCATAGTCGGGCACGGTGCTGGCGGTCAGCAGCACTTCCGTTTCGGCCTCGAGGAAGCGCAGCATCGCCGGCGCGGCTTCAATGAAGGCGCCGATCCGCGCGGAATCATAATAATTGCCGAGCACCGCCTTGAGATAGGCCTCGGCCTCCGCGGCGGTATCGGTGACGCCGAGTTCGGGCTGGTGGTGATTGGCGGGAATCCACACCCCGCCGCCGGAAAACGCCGTGGTGCCGCCGAACACCGGCGTGGCCTCGAGCAAGGTGACATTGAGGCCGGATTTGGCCGCGGTGATGGCAGCCGTCAGGCCGCCCGCACCGGAGCCGATGACGAGGACGTCGCAATCCATGAGGGGGAACGGGCTCCGGTCAGGCGCGGCTGAAGATTGGGGTGACGGTGCGGGAGGCTATCCGCCAGCTGCCGTCGATCTTGACGTAGACCTCGTCGATATCGGCGACGCTGGCGACACGGGTGTCGCGGGTCTCGTCGTCGGAGCGATAGAAGGTCAGGACGCCGTGGACCGCGACCTTGCCGTCGGCGGTGGGCGCGAAGGCGAGGTTGGACATGACGTGGCGTGTCGTGATTTGGGTCTGGGTCTGCCGCGCATTCATCATCGCCGTGATCGCCGGACCCTCGATGGTGCCGGGATTGGGCGTGCCGGGGCCGAAGGTCAGGCGGGCATCGGCGGTGAACAGCGCGCCGATCTCGGCGGCACGGCCGTGATCGACCAGCCAGCAGAAGCGGTGCACGACATCGGTGATCGCCAGACGGTCCTCGGGCGACAGCACGAGCAGGGTGGTCATGCGCCCCGCCCCTAGTTCAGCTTGACGTCGGCAAGGCCCTTGGCGCCGGCCCGTGGTCGCTTCTTCAGCTGCTCCTCGGGCTCGCCGGCGCGCAGGCGGGCGATCATATCCTCGGGGTCGAACTCGACGCCGATCGGGTTCTCGGCGAATTCCTCGGAATAGAAGAACTTGGTCGACTCGATGACGCTGTCGTAATTCTCGACCTGGAACTCGAGCTGGTTGCCGTCGGGATCGGCGTAATACATCGAGGTCGTCGGCCCGTGATTGATGACGAAGACCGGCTTGATGCCATGGTCGCGCAGCCGCTCGTACTGGGCGAGCAGCTCGGGCAGCGAGCCATAGGTGAAGGCGACGTGATGGATGCCGGCGACGCCGCCGGTCTGCTTGGCGAGATCGGGGACGTTCAGGATGGCGACGCGATGATGCTCGTCGTCATAAGTCAGGAAGGTCAGCAAGTCGTTGGCGAAGACCGAGCGCATGCCGAGCACGAGCTGGTACCAGGCGACGATCTCGGCGTAGCGCGAGCTGCGCAGCACGAAATGCGCGAGCTTGACCGGGCGGACGATGCCGTCGGGCTCGTGGGTCACTGTGGCTGCCATGATTTATCCCTCCGGGGCTATGGTCGCGGTCTGCCGCCGCGCTGTCTCGATTGGTCGCAGACTGGCCAAATTGAACCAAATGGTCAAGAACAAGATGCACCCGCCGCGGCGCGGAGCCGCGGCGGCGCCATCAGGTTCAGGCGGCGACGAGCTTCTTGCCGAAGGCCGCGGTCTCGAGCATCGCGGTGTCGAGATGCTCGATGATCTCGGCGAAGCCGTCGCCCTTCACGGTGACGAAGAACACGTAATAGGGCTGCGAATAATCACCGGTCGGGCCGACGCCGGCGCCCGACGCGCGCAGCGCCGCCTTGTCGCCCTCGACGACGACATCGCCGAACTTGAGCACCGGCGGCACCTTGAAGGTCCCGAGCAGCGGCAGCAGCCGGGCGAACAGATCGGCGCGGCCGCTATAGGTGCCCGAGGCCGGGGTGGTGCCGATCACGGTGTACTTGCCGTCCTCGTTGAGCATGCTGAAGGCTTCGACGAAGCGGCTGGCGTGGATGTGATCGATGAAGCTCTGCACGATCTTGCGGGTGTCGGCCATATCTGTCTCTCCCTGGGCGTGACGGGCCTCTTCGCGAGGCGCTGGTTCGACCGCGGCCGAACGGCCTCGCGGATGCGCCGGCAGAATTGGCGAAACTGACCGAATGATCAAGAGAAAATCGTCGGCCGCCCCGG
>CAIUCF010000297.1 GCA_903897565.1 uncultured Rhodospirillales bacterium
CGGCGGCCGCCGCCAAGACGGTGGTCGACAACACCATCAACATGTCCGGCGTCGTCGTGGCGAGCGCGGTCAGCTCGAAGGGCGGCGAGATCGATCTCGACGGCGGCTCGGGCACGACCAATGTCTCGGGCGAGCTGGTGGCCTCGTCCACCACCGCCGCGGGCGGCAAAATCAACGTCACCGGCCACAATGTCGTGCTCGCCCCGACGGCCCGGCTTGACGTCACGGGTGCTGCCGGCGGCTCGGTCGCGATCGGCGGCGGCATGCACGGCTCGGGATCGCTCGCCCATGCGCTCACCGTGACCCTGGCGCAGGGATCGACGATCGCGGCGGACGGCACCAAGGGCGCCGGCGGTTCGGTCGCGGTGTGGTCGGATGGCGTCACCAAGGCGGGGGCCGCGATCACGGCGACGGGGACCACGGTCGGCGGCGCGGTCGAGACGTCTGGGCACTATCTCGATATTGGCGGCATCAGCGTCAAGGCCGGGAACTGGCTGCTCGATCCGCTCGATCTCGACGTCGGCACCGCCGCCGCCGCCGCGATCAATATCGCCCTGCAGTCCGGGAACGTTACGCTCCAGACCACTGTCTCGACAACCAGCGGCCAGGGTACCGCCGTCGCCGGCAGCGGCGACATCAATATCCTCGCGCCCATCACCTGGTCGGGAACCGAGACGCTCTCCCTGACGGCCTATCGCAACGTCAACATCGATGCGCCGATCACAGCTTCGGGCGGCGGCACGCTCGCGATCCAGACCAATACCGGGATTTCGGTTGCCGGCACCTACGCGATCAACGCGCCGGTCAGCTTCACGGGCTCGGGCGGCGCTCTGGACATCGATACCGCCGGTACACAGACGAGCCTCGCCGGTTACACGAGCTATTCGCTGATCCACAACGCGACCGATCTCCAGGGCGCGACGAATGCCAGTATCGACTACGCCCTCGCGACCGATCTCAACCTCGTGGGCGTCAGCCTTGCGCCGATCGTGAATGCGCCGCTGGTGTTCGAGGGCCTCGGCCACACCATCAGCAATGCGACGATCAGCGACCTAGCCGATACCAATGTCGGCTTCTTCGGTTCAATCGGAAGCGGCCATGCCGTTCGCGATTTAACCCTCGCCAACGAGAGCATCACCGGCATCGATACCGCGAGCAACAATGTCGGCGGAGTCGCCGGCGGCAACAGCGGCCTGATCTTCAACGTCTCGGCCTCTGGCTCGGTCGTGACCGGCGCCCGGATCGGCGGTCTCGTCGGGACCAATACCGGCACGATCGACAGTTCCTTCTCGTCGGCGACCGTGAACGAAACGGGAGGGATCGCGACGATCGATCTCGGCGGCCTGGTTGGCATCAATCAGGGGACGATTACTAACGCCTATTTCACCGGCTCGGCCTTCGCTCACAACACGACCGTGGCCGGTGGTACGCCCACCGCGAATGTCGGCGGGATCGCCGGCGCGAACACCGGCGGTCGGGTCACGAAGAGCTACAACCTCGGGCTCGTCAACGGCGAGTCGACTGGAACTTCCGCGATCGCCAGCGTCGGCGGCATCGCTGGAATGAACACCGGCGCGGTCCTCGGCGTCTATGATATCGGCACCGCGACCGACGGCAGCCTCGCAGCTACCTAGAATATCGGTGGGATCGTCGGCTTAAATACCAGCGTCGGCACCGTCCGCGATGCCTACGCGGCC
>CAIUCF010000298.1 GCA_903897565.1 uncultured Rhodospirillales bacterium
CCAGGGTCATGACCCGCGGCGGCGTCAGGCGGACGGCTTCGTCCTTGGAGGTCGTGCGGATATTGGTCAGCTGTTTGGCCTTCAGCGCGTTGACCTCGAGATCATTGTCCCGGGTGTGCTCGCCGATGATCATGCCTTCGTAGATCGCAGCGCCAGGGACGATGAACATCGGGCCGCGATCCTCCAGGTTCCACAGCGCATAGGCAACCGCGTTACCGCCGCCGTTCGAGATCAGCACGCCGTTGCGACGGCCCTCGATCGGACCTTTATAGGGCGCGTAGCCGTGGAACAGCCGGCTCATCAAACCGGTGCCACGGGTATCGGTCATGAATTCGCCCTGATAACCGATCAGGCCACGCGCGGGGGCATAGAACGTGATGCGGACCTTGCCGCCGCCGGACGGCCGCATGTCCTGCAACTCGCCCTTGCGCAGGCTCATCTTCTCGACGACGACGCCGGAATACTCCTCGTCGACATCGATCTGGACTTCTTCCATCGGCTCGAGCCGCTGGCCGTCTTCGACCTGGTACAACACGCGGGGGCGCGAGATCGACATCTCGAAGCCTTCGCGGCGCATCGTCTCGATCAGCACGCCGAGCTGCAATTCCCCGCGGCCGGCGACTTCGATGGCGTCCTTGTCGGCAGTTTCGCTGACTTGGACGGCGATATTGCCCTCGGCCTCGCGCCACAGCCGTTCGGCGATCATGCGCGACGTCACCTTGGTGCCCTCGCGGCCGGCGAGCGGCGAATCATTGACCGAGAAGGTCATGGCCAGGGTCGGCGGATCGATCGGCGTCGAGTGGATCGGCGTGGTCACTTCCGGCGAGGCGATGGTGTCGGCGACCGTCGTCTGGGTCAGGCCGGCGATGGCGATGATGTCGCCGGCGACCGCCGTCTCGACCGGGACCCGCTCGAGGCCACGGAACGCCAAAATCTTCGACAACCGGCCGGTCTCGAGGATCTTGCCGTCGCGCGCCATCGACTTGACCGGCATGTTGACCTTGGCGATGCCCTGCAGGATGCGGCCGGTGAGCACGCGGCCGAGATAGGGGTCGGCCTCCAGGGTCGTCGCCAGCATGGCGAAGGGCAGACTCTCATCCGCGACCGGCGGATGGACATGGCTGACGATCAGCTCGAACAGCGGCGCGAGATCGCTGTTGGGAATCGCGAGATCGGTCGTGGCCCAACCATTGCGGCCGGAGGCGTACAGGGTCGGGAAATCGAGCTGCTCGTCGGTCGCGTCGAGCGCCGCGAACAGATCGAAGCACTCGTTGTGGACTTCCTGGACGCGGGCGTCGGGACGGTCGACCTTGTTGATGACGACGATCGGGCGCAGGCCCTGGGCCAGCGCCTTGGCGACCACGAACTTGGTCTGCGGCATCGGGCCTTCGGCGGCATCGACGAGAACGACGACACCGTCGACCATGCTGAGGATACGCTCCACCTCGCCGCCGAAATCGGCGTGGCCCGGGGTATCGACGATGTTCAGGCGGGTGTCTTTCCAGACGACAGAGGTGCATTTCGCGAGGATGGTGATGCCACGCTCACGCTCGAGGTCGTTCGAGTCCATCGCCCGCTCGGCAACCTGCTGGTTGGCGCGGAACGTGCCCGACTGACGGAGCAGGGCATCGACCAGGGTGGTTTTCCCGTGATCGACGTGGGCGATGATGGCGATGTTACGAATATCCATAGGAACCACAAATAAGAGAGATCAGGAGGACGCGGAGACGAAGCCGGCGAGCGGCGTCTCGGGGCGCGCGCCGTAATGGCTGATGATTTCGGCGGCGCACAAGCCGCCGAGTCGGGCGCATTCGGCGAGCGACAGGCGCTGCGTCATGCCATGAAGAAAGCCGGCGGCGTAGAGATCGCCGGCGCCGGTGGTGTCGATAACGCGGGAGACCGCAGCGGCGGGAACCTCGATCACGTCGTCGGCAGTAACGACGACCGATCCTTCCGCGCCGCGTGTGACAGCCACAATCTCGGCGAGTCCGCGGACGGCGGCGATCGCCTTCTTGAAGTCGGTCTGGAACAGCGCAGTGATTTCCGCCTCGTTGGCGAACAGCACGTCGATATGGTGATCGACCAAGGTCAGGAAGGCGTCGCGATGGCGGCCGACGCAGAACGCGTCCGACAGCGACAGCGAGACCTTGCGGCCGGCGCCGTGGGCGATATCCGCCGCGAGATGGAACGCCTGCTGGGCGTGCGGCGGATCGTAGAGATAGCCTTCGAGATAGGTGACCTGTGCCGAACGCACGAGTTCGGGGTCGATATCATCGGGGCCGAGCTGGACGCAGGCGCCGAGAAACGTATTCATCGTCCGCTGCGCATCCGGGGTCACCAGGATCAGGCAGCGCGCGGTCGCGGCGCCGGCGGTCGCGGGCGGCGTCGGAAACACCACCCCGGCCGCGGTCAGGTCATGGCGAAAAACCTTGCCGAGCACATCGTCGCGCACTTTGCCGATATAGCCGACCTTGCTGCCGAGCGAGGCGAGACCGGCGATCGTATTACCGGCCGAGCCGCCCGACATCTCCAGCGCCGGCGGCATCAGCGCGTAAAGTGCTTCGGCCTGCGCCTCATCGATCAGCGCCATGCCGCCCTTGGCCATGCCCTGGGCAGTGAGGAACGCGTCATCGGCATGGGCGATGATATCGACGATCGCGTTGCCGATCCCGACGACGGCAAGGGAAGAAGTGGCCAAAGTGATGCTCCGGATGCAAAACGCCTAGGCGCTGTTGCGGCGCAGTATTGTTATTTACGTGCCCGCTGGCAATGAGAACAGGCGCAAGGGTACTATCTCTCACGCGCCTGACAGATCTCGTGCCCTCTAGATTGAGCGGTTCTCGTGCTTGATACACCTCTTCGCCCCCCGGCTACCATCCTTTCCGCACTATTTCGCGCCGTCTCGCAACTCCCGGAACCGGAGATGCGGACGCCGTTGCTGCGGTCGATCGCTTGGACCCTGCTCGGATTCGTCGTGCTGTGGTGCGGTGTAGGCTGGGCACTGCAGCATTGGCTCGCCGGCCGCAGCCCGTATATCGACCACGGCATCAACATCCTCGGCATTCTGGCGGCACCCTATATTTCCTGGCTGCTGTTCCCGTCGGTCGCGACCGCGATTCTCGGCCTCTACGCCGATCGCCTGTGCGCCGCCGTTGAGCAGCGCTTCTATCCGACCCTGCCGCCACCGCCGCCGACACGCTGGGGCGATCAGTTCCGCAGCGTCCTGAGGCTCTTTGTCCTCTCCGTCCTGATCCTGCCGCTTTACCTCCTGTTCCTGATCTTCCCAGGCGTGAATCTGGTTCTGTTTCTCTTCCTGAACGGCTACGTTCTCGGTCGAGGGTATTTCGATCTGGTGGCACTGCGCCGGCTCGGGTGGGAGGATGCGCGGCGGCTTTGGCCCGAATGCCGGGTCGGATTCGTGATGGTTGGCGTCGCCGTAGCCGCGATTTTCACCGTGCCGTTGGCCAATCTCCTGGCGCCAGTCATCGGAACCGCCGCGGCCGTCCACCTGTTCGAGCGCCATCGTGCCATGATGACGCCATGATCGAAGTCGAGGCTTGAGCCTCGTTGGAGTTCGAAGTTGAGGAGAGAAATCGATGTTTGGTCGTAAGCGGAATGACGCCGACGAGCCGAAGCCGGAAGCGGGCCGGGGTCCTGAGGACCTGGTCGCCCCTATGGCGAAGCCGCCGTCGCGCCCGGCGATGCCGCCGCCCCAGGTCAGCCGGCCACCGGTCCTGCCGCCCCGCCTCGGCGCGACCGAGACGGTGGCCGCCCCACCGCCAGCAGCCCCGTCACCACCCCTGCCCGCTCCCGGCGTCGCACAGGCTGCAACGCCCAAGCCTCCTGCAGAACCGTTTCGCCGTGTTCCAGAAACTCCCGCCGCAGCTCCGGAAAAACCTATGCGTCAACTCATCGTCGGCCGTGACATCTCGCTCAACGGCGAAATCAACTCCTGCGAC
>CAIUCF010000299.1 GCA_903897565.1 uncultured Rhodospirillales bacterium
CGATCGAAGACATGGTGGCTTCCTCTCCTGCTCGCCGCGTGGACCGCGGCTTGTCGTTGATGTCTCGGGGCTCAGGCCCCGCACAGGTCCCGCAGAACGTCCGATAGGGCGCGGCTTCGGGCTGCGGCAACCCAGCATACGGCGCATGTAGCGGATTGTCGTCATAAGGACTGGCCAGCGCCGCACCGAGCGCGTGGAAGGGGCTGAAATCCTCGCGCGCGACCGCAGCGTCGATCATGGCCTCGACATGCTGGTTGCGCGGTATGATGGCGGGGTTGACACGGCGCATCGCGGCGGCGCGCTCTTCGGGCGGCGCAGTCTCGCGACTCAGACGGGCACGCCAGGCCTCCGCCCAGATCTCGAACGCCTGGGCGTCCTTGAACAGCGCGGCGACGCCCGCATCGCCCTGCCCTGCCGCCGCATCGCACAGCCGGCGGAATGTCAGGGTGAAGTCCGCCTCCTGCGTGTGCATCGCCTGCAGCAGGTCCTGGACCAGCGCCATATCTCCGTCTTCCGCGGTCGCGAGGCCGAGCTTGGCCCGCATGCCGGCGAGCCACTGATCGCGGAAGCGACGCGGGAAATCCTTGACCAGTTCGGTCGCCCGTTCGATCGCGCGGGCCTCGTCAGCATCGAGCAACGGCAGGATGGTCTCGGCAAAGCGCGCCAGATTCCATTGCCCGATCACCGCCTGCTGGGCATAGGCGTAGCGGCCATGCTGGTCGATCGAGCTGAACACGGTCGCCGGGTCGTAAGTATCCATGAAGGCGCAGGGGCCGAAATCGATGGTCTCGCCCGACAGCGCCATATTGTCGGTATTCATCACGCCATGGATGAAGCCGACCTGCAGCCAACGCGCGATCAGCGCCGCTTGCCGCCCGGCGAAGGCGTCGAGCAGCCGCATATAGCGGTCGTCCGGCCCCTCGATCTCGGGATAGAGACGCTCCAGGACGTAATCGGCAAGCCGGCGGATCGAGTCGCCGTCGCCGCGCGCGGCAAAATACTGGAACGTGCCGACGCGGATATGGCTGAGCGCGACCCGGGTCAGCACCGCGCCCGGCAGCGCGCCCTCGCGATAGACCCATTCGCCCGTGGCTACGGCGGCGAGCGCCCGCGTCGTCGGTATCCCGAGCGCCGCCATCGCCTCGCTGACCAGGTATTCGCGCAAGACCGGGCCGAGCGCGGCGCGGCCGTCGCCGCGCCGGGAGAACGGGGTGGGCCCCGCACCTTTCAGCTGGATGTCGCGGCGCCTGCCATGGCGATCGATGACCTCGCCGAGCAGGATGGCGCGACCGTCGCCGAGCCGCGAGACGAAATTGCCGAACTGGTGTCCGGCATAGGCCATCGCGATCGGATCGGCGCCGTCGGGGATGACATTGCCGGCGAGAATTGCGGCGACGACATCCGCCTCGAGCGCACCGATATCGACGCCGAGTTCATCGCCGAGCGCCTGGTTGAACGCGATCAACCGCGGCTGCGCCACGGCCGTCGGCGCGTGGCGGGCAAAGAAGGCGTCAGGCAGCCCGGCGTAGCTGTTCGAGAAAGTCGCAATCCGCGGCGCCATCGTGTCGGTCATTAGGAACCTCTCTTGCCTGCCAAGGCCATTTCTTCACTGGACCTCGTCGCCTCGGAGTCTAACTCGCGGCCCCGCTCGGGTCAGGTCCTAAATTGCGAGTCGTTCTCAGATCCGCCATGCAGCGGGATCAGCCGTTTCGCGGCGGTTTCTGCATTTGACCGCGGCCCGCCCGCCTCTTTAAGGTGCGGCACAACAAATCGTCAAACGGAGGGAACAGATCATGGGACGTCTTACCAACAAGGTTGCCATCATCACCGGCGGCGCCGGCGCGATCGGCCTGACGACCGCCAAGCTCTATGCCGATGAGGGCGCCAAGGTCCTGCTCGTCGATCTCAACGAGGCATCGCTCAAGAAGGCGGTCGAGACCCTCGGCGCCAACCACGCCAGCTACTATGTCGCCGACGTCACTAATCCCGATCAGACCAAGGGCTATATCGACGCTGCCATGGAGCGCTACGGTAAGATCGACATCCTGTTCAGCAATGCCGGCATCGAGGGCAAGGTCGGCCCGATCGTCGACACCGCCGTCGAGGAATTCGACAAGGTCATGGCCGTCAACGTCCGCGGCGTGTGGCTGAGCCTGAAATACGGTATCCCGGCGATGCAGAAGTCCGGCGCCCCGGGCAGCATCATCATCACGTCGTCGATCGCCGGCCTGCATGGCTTCGCCGGTCTCGCGCCCTATGTTACCAGCAAGCACGCCGTGATCGGCCTGATGCGCAGCGCCGTGAAGGAGTTGGCCGGCACGGGCATTCGCGTCAACACGATCCACCCGGCTCCGATCGAAGGCCGCATGATGCGCTCGATCGAGGAAGGCGCCGCTCCCGGCGCCGGCACGGAGGCCAAGACCGCGTTCTCGGCCCTGATCCCGGCCGGCCGCTACGGCAATCCCGGCGAGGTCGGCAATGTCGCCCTGTTCCTCGCCAGCGAAGACAGCTCCTACTGCACCGGCGGTTGCTTCTCGGTCGACGGCGGCATGTCCGCCGGCTGACACATTCCTTCCCTCGTCATTGCGAGCCGAAGGCGAAGCAATCCAGGGGCAACCGATCCGGTAGCTCTGGATTGCTTCGCTGCGCTCACAATGACGAATGAAGAGTATTACTGCGCCGTCAGCGCCCGCTCCCAACCGATCCGCGCCAGGGTCGGGAAATGCTGCGCGCGATCCCGCGCATGCGAAGACGCCGCGGTGCCACGGACCACCCGCCCCTTGATGCCGTGGAAGATCGCGGCGAGGCGGAAGAAGTTGAACGCCATGTAGAAGCCGTAGTTGGGGATGCCCGCGCGGCCGGTGCGCCGGCAATAGGCGGCGACGTATTCCTCTTCCGTCGGCGCGCCGATGGCGGCGAGGTCGGCGCCGTAGAGCCCGGCCACGATCTCCGGCGGCATGTGATACATCGTCGTGTGATAGGTGAAATCCGCCACTGGATTGCCTAGGGTCGACAATTCCCAGTCAAGCACGGCGAGCACCCGCGGCTCCGTCGGATGGAAGATCATGTTGTCGCAGCGATAATCGCCATGGACGATCGAGACCTCGTCGCCCTCCGGGATATTGAGCTGCAGCCACTCGATCAGCTTGTCCATGTTGGCGTCGCGGCCGGCATCGACGTCTTCGAAATACTGCTTGCTCCAGCGGCCGATCTGCCGATCGAAGTAGTTGCCCGGCCGGCCGAAATCGCTGAGGCCCACGGCGTCGACGTCGATCATGTGCAGCCGGGCGATGGTTTCGTTCATCGCGTCGTAATAGGCCGGCCGCTCTTCGCGGGTGACGTCAGGGAAGGTCGCGTTCCAGATCACCCGGCCTTCGACGCAATCCATGATGTAGAACCAGGTGCCGATGACGCTGTCATCGGTGCAGAGCCCGAAAACATGCGCGACCGGGAAACCGACAGTCTCCAGCGCGCTGAGAACCCGCGCCTCGCGATCGACCGCATGGGCGCCTTTCAACAACTGCCCGGGCGGCTTGCGCCGCATCACGTAGGTCTGGCCCGGCGTCACGAGGCGGTAGGTCGGGTTGGACTGGCCGCCCTTGAACTGCTCGACCGTCAGCGGCCCCTTGAAGCCGGCAACGTTGGCCGCCATCCACTCGGCGAGGCGGCCCTCATCGAAGCGATGCTGCTCGCGGACTTCCGTGGTGCCGGAATTCTGGGTCTGGCTGTCGGTCATCAGTGGCGGGCTCCGAGAATGTCGCGCTTGATCTTCTTGGCGAGGCTCCACTTATGGACCTCGGTCGGACCATCATAAATCCGGAACGCTCGGATTTCGCGGAAGATCAGCTCCACGGGCGTATCGCCGGTGACGCCCTTGCCGCCCATGACCTGGACGCAGCGATCCGCAACCCGGAACAGCGCTTCGGAGACCGCAACCTTCGCCATCGAGCTTTCGACGGTGCCGAGCGAACCGCTGTCGAGGACGTCCGCACACCAGTCGATCATCAGCGACGCCTGACGCAGGTCGATCATGTTGTCGGCAAGCATGAAGCCGACGCCTTCGTGATCGATCAGCGGCTTGCCGAAGGCCATGCGCTTGCACGCATAGTTCGAAGCGATTTCATGGGCGCGGCTGGCGGCGCCATGCCAGCGCATGCAATGCGACAGGCGCGCCGGCGAAAGGCGAATCTGGGCGTATTTGAAGCCCTCGCCGCTCTCACCAAGCATCTGGTCCGCGGGAACGCGCAGATTGTCGATATTGACGACGGCATGGCCGCCCGGCATCGAGTTGTCGATGGTGTCGAGCACGCGCTCGATCTTGATCGCCGGATCCGGCAGGTCGACGAGGAACATGCAGGCGCCGTCATCCGACTTCGCCATGACGATGCCGACCTTGGCGCCCTGGGCGCCGGTAATCAGGGTCTTGCGGCCGTTGATCACCCAGTGATTGCCGTCGGGCTTGGCCGTGGTCAGCATCATCGAGGGATCGGAGCCGGCGCCGTTGTCATCCGACGGCTCGGTCATAAAGAAGGCGGATCGCGCCTCGCCCGAAACCAGCTGGTTGAGGAAGCGGGATTTAAGCTCCGGCGAGCCGACCTTGCCGATCAGGTACATGTTGCCCTCGTCCGGCGCGGCGGTATTCACCGCTACCGGACCGAGGGTCGACAGGCCCGAGGGCTTCAGCACGATGGCGGTTTCGCGCTGGGTCAGGTGCGAGCCGTCGGCGAGGATATGGGGCGTCATGACGCCCGCTGCCCGTGCCTTGGCGCGCAATTCCCGAACCAGCTCCTCGGACGGGCCATGGCCGCCCAGCCGAGGATCATGCTCATAGGGGATCACGACCTCGCGAACGAAAGCCTCGACCTTGGCCGCGATCTCCGTCGCCCGTTCAATCCCGATACCGCTCATCATACTGTCCTTCTGACCAACTACTTGATAACGACCGGATTGACCGGCGCGCCCGAGCCTTCGAACACCTTCAAGGGTGCCGCGACGTAGAGGAAATCCCACTGACCGTCGGCGGCGCAGTCGTCGGCGAGCGCGTCGGGCAGGATGATTTCGGTGAAGGCGACGCCGAGATTACGCATCAGGGCGTTGTGCAAGGTGACGATGAAGCCCGTCGTCGGATCGACCGTCACCTCGTTGGCGATGGTGTCGGTGACCAGGTTCGGGATTTCCATCTCATGGAACCAGCGCACC
>CAIUCF010000300.1 GCA_903897565.1 uncultured Rhodospirillales bacterium
GGCGTCGGCAACGACAAGGGCGGGATCGATCGCAAGAAACTGGGCGCCGCGGTGTTCGGTGACACCCCGGCGCTGCGCCGGCTCGAAGCCATCCTGCATCCGAGAGTCCACGCCGCCCGGCGCGACATCCTCAAGGCCTGCGGCCGCCGCCGCGCGGCGATGGTCGTGCTCGACGTCCCGCTGTTGTTCGAAGGGGGCGGCGATCGTTCCTGCGACGCGGTGCTGCTGGCGACGACCTCGGCGATGCTGCAGCGCCAGCGCGTGCTGGCGCGGCCCGGCATGACCGAAACCCAGTTCCGCCAGATCCTCGGACGTCAGGTTCCCGACGCCGTCAAGCGCCGCCGTACCCCATATATCGTAGAGACCGGACTCGGGAAACGCTATGCATTGACGCGCCTGCGCGATTATATTCGCGCCCTGGAGAGTGACGGCAAATCCGGCTCATGGGGGCGAGATGCGCGAAATCGTGTTCGATACGGAAACCACCGGGCTCGATCCCGCCAGCGGTGATCGCGTCATCGAGATCGCCTGCGTCGAGCTGTTCAATCTGATGCCGACGGGGCGTGAGTTCCACGCCTACTTCAATCCGCAGCGCGACGTTCCTGAAGCCTCGATCGCCATCCATGGCCTGACCGAGGCCTTTCTTGCCGACAAGCCGCTGTTTGCCGACGGCATCGACGATCTGCTGGAATTCTTCGGCGACGCCCGGCTGGTCGCGCACAACGCCGAATTCGACATGAAATTCCTGCAGGCCGAATGGAAGGCCGCGAGCCGGCCGCCGCTCAAGGTCGAGGTGATCGATACCCTGCCGCTGGCGCGGCGCAAATTCCCGGGCTCGCCCGCCAGCCTCGACGCGCTGTGCCGGCGTTTCGCCATCGATCTCTCGGGCCGTGAGAAGCACGGCGCCTTGATCGACACCAGGCTGCTGGCGCAGGTCTATCTCGAATTGATGGGCGGCAAGGAGCCGGGCCTGGCCTTGGCCGCGGACCCGGCGAAATCGGCGGCCGCATTGGCCAATGTCAGCCGCCAGCCGCGGCCGGCCCGCCCCCACGCGCCGAGCGAAGCGGAACTCGCCGCCCATGCCGAGCACATGAAGGCGCTGACCGAGCCGTTGTGGTTGCAGTAACGGGCACCCCAACTCCCGTCGTCACCCCCGCGAAGGCGGGGGTCCATGCTTCAATCGACTTCTTTGCCTGCCGTTGCGATCGCGACGATGGCGGCATGGATTCCCGCCTGCGCGGGAATGACGAGTAGGGTTTGGCGACGAATACTCTTGAAGTTACGCGTTGCCCTGGGCTTCCGCCAGCTGCTGCGCCTGGAAGGCTTCGGCCTTGCGGCGATGCAGCTCGGCGAAATCGACCGGGCCGAGCAGGAGCGCCGGATAGCCGCCTTCGCGGGTCGCATCGGCGACGACGTTGCGGGCGAAGGGGAAGATCAGGCGCGGGGTCTCGACCAGAATCAGCCCGGCCAGCACATCCGGCGGCGCGTTCTTGATGGTGACGACGGCGCCGTACTGGAC
>CAIUCF010000301.1 GCA_903897565.1 uncultured Rhodospirillales bacterium
ACCGTTAGACGATCCCCCATGAGACCGCACACGCGCTCTTCCCCGAGGGGGTGAGGCGAAACAGGGGCGCGATGTAGCACGGGCATCGCGCGCTGTGAAGGGGTTTGGCGCGTTCATCTTGCCGCATCTGTCGTGATCACGTCCTGCGGATCCTCGATTGCGCAGTGCGGTACAGAATGGCTACACTGCAAATCGTTCTCAAGGGGACCGCGCCGAGAGCGGCATGAAGTTTGCTGTGTACCTATCCAGACGGGGATGCGCAGCCGACAGGCGGGGCCCCGATGGAGGGAATGGATGGCTTTCGTGGAGCGAAGTGAAACCTTCGCCGCGCTCGATCTCGGGACGACCAACTGCCGCTTGCTGATCGCACGCCCCGGCCGAGATGGCCTGCGTGTCATCGATTCCTTCTCCCGCATCGTTCGGCTCGGCGAGGGTCTCGACGGCTGCGGCGCGCTTTCCGACCACGCGATCCGCCGCACCGTCGACGCCCTGAGCGTCTGCGCCGCCAAGATCTCCAACCATCATGTCACCCGCCGGCGCTTCGTCGCCACCGAGGCCTGCCGCCGCGCCAGCAATTGCGGTGATTTCATGAGCCAGGTCTATGACGTGACCGGGCTCGAACTCGAAGTCATCCCCACCCACGAGGAAGCGCGGCTCGCTGTCGCCGGCTGCGCGCCGTTGCTCGATCCGCATCGCCGCCACGCCCTGGTCTTCGATATCGGCGGCGGCTCGACCGAGATTTCGTGGGTCGACGTCGCGCCGGGCCGCGGCGGCAGCGTCCGCACCTGGATCCGCGGCGTGGTCTCGTTGCCGTTCGGCGTGGTCTCGCTGACCGACCGCTATCGTCATCGCGCCACCACCCGGCCGGTCTATGACGAGATGGTCGAACTCGTCGCCGCCGAGTTCCGCGGCTTCGACCGCGCGATGAATATCGGCCGGAGGATCGCCCGGGGCGAGGTTCAGATGCTCGGCAGTTCCGGCACGGTCACGACCCTGGCTGGTATCCACGCAGCCCTGCCACGTTACGAGCGCTCGCTGGTCGACGGCACCTATCTCGATTTCAGCGATATCGACCGCATCTGCGGCGATCTGGTCGCGATGTCCGCCGCCGAGCGGGCGGCGCAGCCCTGTATCGGCGCCGGGCGCAGCGACCTGATGATCGCGGGTTGTGCGATTCTCGAGGCAATCTGCTCGATCTGGCCGGTGGGACGGCTTCGTGTCGCCGATCGCGGCGTGCGCGAAGGCATCCTTGCCGGGCTGTGGGACGCCAGCCGCGCGCGGCCCTGGCGGGGCGATCCCGGGCCGTCACAGCCGGCCTCGTCCAGCGCGGTCTGAGCAGGTCGCGCGTCAACATCATTCAATCCGAGGCGGTTTTGCTCTAAGCCAGTGCTGGTGAAGATCGGCGCAGGCATTGCTGCGCCCGGATGGTATCGGAGTTCGGACATGGCGGGGCCACGCGGCAGCAGCGGCAAACGGGCGGGAGCCTCGACTCCGACCGGATCGGATCCGTCGGAGGTGATGGGCGGCGGGCGGCTGATGACCGTCCGCGTCAAGACCGCCAAGAAGCGCACCGTGTCCTCGACCCTGTGGCTGCAGCGCCAGCTCAACGACCCTTATGTCATCGAGGCCAAGCGCCGCGGCTATCGCTCGCGCGCCGCCTTCAAGCTCGAACAGCTCGACGACAAGTTCCACCTGCTGGCCAAGGGCGGACGGATCGTCGATCTCGGCTGCGCGCCGGGTGGTTGGTGCCAGATCGCCGTCGACCGGGTCGGGCCGAAGGGCAAGGTCGTCGGCATCGACTATCTCGAGATGGAGCCGGTCGAGGGTGCGCAGACGATCCAGCTCGATTTTCTGGACCCGACCGCGCCCGATATACTCAAGGGCATGCTCAACGGGCTCGCCGACGTGGTCTTGAGCGATATGGCGGCGCCGACCACCGGCCACACCCAGACCGATCATCTCCGGGTCATGGGACTGGCCGAAGTCGCCTATGAATTCGCCGCTGAAGTGCTGGCGCCCGGCGGTGCCTTCGTCGCCAAGGTGTTCCAGGGCGGCACCGAGCGCAGCCTGCTCGATCGCCTGAAAAAAGACTTCGCCCTGGTCCGCCACGCCAAGCCGCCGGCGAGCCGCACCGACAGCGCCGAAGTCTATGTCGTCGCGACCGGGTTTCGGGGGCGGAAATCTTCGGAAGCTTGAGGCAGTTACC
>CAIUCF010000302.1 GCA_903897565.1 uncultured Rhodospirillales bacterium
AGCTGGGAGGCTCAGATGGTCTTCCTGGCATCCCACGGCTATCGCTCGATCGCCCATGACCGTCGTGGCCATGGCCGCTCCAGCCAGCCCTGGACTGGCAACGACATGGATACCTACGCCGATGATCTGGCGGCCGTCATGGACGCCCTCGACGTCAAACAGGCGATGATGGTCGGCCATTCCACCGGCGGCGGCGAGGTCGCTCATTATATCGGCCGCCATGGCAGCGCGCGGGTATCCAAGGTCGTGCTGGTCGGCGCCGTACCCCCCATCATGGCCTCGACCGCGCAATGGCCCAGCGGGCTCGACATCGCGGTGTTCGACGGCATCCGCAAAGGCGTGGCCGACAACCGCTCGGGCTTCTACCTCGATCTCGCCATTCCGTTCTTCGGCATGAATCGCCCGGGCGTCGTGATCAACGAAGGCTGGCGCCAGTCGTTCTGGGCCCAGGGCATGATGGGCTCCGTGCTCGGCCAATACGCCTGCATCCGCGAGTTTTCCGAGGTCGACTACACCGAGGATCTGAAGAAGATCGACGTGCCCACCCTGGTGATCCACGGCGATGACGATCAGATCGTGCCGATCGGCCATGCCGGTGCGCTGACCGCGAAGATCGTCGCCAACGCGACCCTGAAAATCTACCCCGGCGGCGCCCATGGTCTCGCCGACACTGCACGCGAGCAGTTGAACGCCGATCTGCTGGCATTCGCCCGCGCCGCCTGACCTATCCCGCCTCTCACTCCAACGACAGGATCGAACGCCATGGCCATCAAAGCCACCCCCACCCCCGGCAAGCTGCTGATCACGCCGACCGACCACACCCTGATCATGATCGATTTCCAGTCGCAGATGAGCTTCGCGACCAAGTCGATCGACGCGACCATCCTGCGCAACAACGCCGCGCTGGTCGCCCAGGCCGCGGCCGGGTTCAAGGTCTCGACCATCCTGACCACGGTCGCCGTCAAGACCTTCTCCGGCCCGATGTACAAGGAGATCACCGACGCCTTCCCCGGCCAGGCCCTGCTCGACCGCACCTCGATGAACACCTGGGAGGACGCGGCGGTGATTGCGGAGGTCAACCGCATCGGCAAGAGCCGGCTCGTGCTCTCCGGTCTCTGGACCTCGGTCTGCATCGTCGGCCCGGCGCTGTCGGCGCTGGACCAGGGCTTCGAGGTCTTCGTGATCACCGACGCCTGCGGCGACATCTCCACCGAGGCGCACGAGCGCGCGGTGACGCGCATGGTCCAGGCCGGCGCCCGGCCGATGACCGCCCTGCAATACATCCTCGAACTGCAGCGCGACTGGGCCCGCACCGAGACCTATGCCCTGACCACCGGCATCGCCGAAAAGGTCGGCGGCGCCTATGGCCTCGGCATCACCTACGCCAAGACCATGTTCGGCGCCCACGAGGGCTGAGACAGAGGATCCGTCCTTCGGCGAAACGTCATCACGTCGTTCCCTCTCCGCCCATTGGGGGGAGAGGGAGGGGCCCGGCCCGAAGCGCTGGGAGGGTGTGGTGGGCTCGCGAGGGCCGATCTCGGTTTGCGTGCCGACGAAGACGCCTCCTGGATTAATAGATAACGATATCAGATGCTTGCCTTATCGCACGACCCACCTCACCCTCCCGCCGCTATCGCGTCGGGTCCCTCCCTCTCCCCCCTGAAGGGCGGAGAGGGTATGCGGTGGGACGCGTTGCTTTCCCTTACCGGAGACTTGCCATGACGTCCCCCGATCTCATCCTCATCAACGGCAAGTTCACGACCCTGGATCGCGGCAATCCCGATCCGCAGGCCGTCGCGATTGCGGGCGGTTTGTTCTCGGCCGTCGGCGACGCCGCCGAGATCATGGCGAACGCCGGCCCCGCGACGCAGATCATCGATTGCGGCGGCAGAAGAGTCGTTCCGGGCCTGTGCGACAACCACATCCACGTCATCCGCGGCGGCCTCAACTACAATATGGAGCTGCGCTGGGACGGCGTGCCGAGCCTCGCCGACGCCATGGCGATGCTGCGCGCCCAGGCCGCGAAGACCCCGGCGCCGCAATGGGTCCGCGTCGTCGGCGGCTTCACCGAGCATCAGTTTGCGGAAAAACGCCTGCCCACCATCGCCGAGCTCAACGCCGCCGCGCCCGACACCCCGGTCTTCATCCTCCACCTCTACGATCGCGCCCTGCTCAACGCGGCGGCGCTGCGGGTGGTCGGCTACACGCGAGACACGCCGAACCCGCCGGGCGGCGAAATCATCCGCGACTCCAAAGGCGAGCCGACCGGTCTGCTGCTGGCCGCGCCCAACGCCAATATCCTCTATGCGACCCTGGCCAAGGGGCCGAAACTCCCCTTCGAGTACCAGATCAACTCGACCCGGCACTTCATGCGCGATCTGAATCGCCTGGGTGTGACCTCGGTGATCGACGCCGGCGGCGGCTTCCAGAACTATCCCGACGACTACGCCGTGATCGAGAAGCTGCATGCCGAGGATCAACTGACCCTGCGCATCGCCTACAACCTCTTCACCCAGAAGCCGAAGGCCGAGAAGGACGACTTCCTGCGCTGGACCGCCTCGACCAAATATGGCCAGGGCGACGCGCTCTATCGCCATAACGGCGCCGGCGAGATGCTGGTGTTCTCGGCGGCCGATTTCGAGGATTTCCGCCAGGAGCGCCCCGACATGCCGGCGAGCATGGAAGACGATCTCGAGGCGGTGGTTCGCATTCTCGCCGTCAACCGCTGGCCGTGGCGGCTGCACGCGACCTATAACGAGACCATCACCCGCGCGCTCGACGTGTTCGAGAAGGTCAATGCCGAGATCCCGTTCGCCGGGCTGCATTGGTTCTTCGACCATGCCGAGACCATCGACGATCGCAATATCGACCGCATCGCCGCGCTCGGTGGCGGCATCGCCATCCAGCACCGCATGGCCTATCAGGGCGAGTATTTCGTCGAGCGCTACGGCACCGAGGCGGCCGAGGCGACCCCGCCGATCGCCCGCATGCTGGCGAGCGGCGTCGCGGTCTCGGCCGGCACCGACGCCACCCGCGTCGCCTCCTACGATCCCTGGGTGTCGCTGGCCTGGCTGGTGACCGGCGAGACGGTCGGCGGCCTGAAGCTCTCTCCGACCCGCAAGTGCCTCGACCGCGAAACCGCCCTGCG
>CAIUCF010000303.1 GCA_903897565.1 uncultured Rhodospirillales bacterium
TGACTCCGGCCATTGGGATTAAATTGAAGTGTTTCCTGCCCCTCAACCCACCTTCGCCGCCGCGTCCAACGCGCGGATCACGTCGTGGCCGAGATCCTTCGCCGATTCCAGGCCGACGGAGAGCCGGACCAGGCCTTCGGTGATGCCGGTGCGGGCGCGATCCTCGGCGGCGACCGCGCGGTGGGTCGTGGTCACCGGATGGGTGGCGAGCGACTTGGCGTCGCCGAGATTGTTGGAGATGTCGATGACCTCGAGCGCATTGAGGAAGGCGAAGGCCGCCGCCTTGCTGCCGAGATCGAAGGCGATCAGGGTGCCGCCATTATCCATCTGCTTCAGCGCCAGATCATGCTGGCGATGGCTCTTCAGGAACGGGTAGATCGCGCGCTTGACCGCCTTGTGGTCCTCGATCTGCTGCGCCAGGGTCAGCGCCGTCGCCGCCGAGCGCTCGACCCGCAGGGCGAGCGTCTCCAGGCCCTTGGCCAGCACCCAGGCGTTGAACGGGCTCAGCGCCGGGCCGGTATGGCGCAGGAAGGGCTGGAACTCGGTTTCGAGATAGGCCTTGGTCGACAGGATGGCGCCGCCGAGACAGCGGCCTTGGCCGTCGATATGCTTGGTCGCGGAATACATGACTATATCGGCGCCGAGCCCGATCGGTCGCTGGACGATCGGGCTTGCCAGGGCATTGTCGACCATCAGCTTGGCGCCGTGGGCATGCGCGAGGTCGGCGATCAGGCGGATATCGATCAGTTCCAAGGTCGGGTTCGACGGCGTCTCCAGGAACAAGAGCTTGGTATTGGGACGGAACGCGGCCTCCCACTGCGCCAGATCGGTGCCGTCGACCAGGGTGGTCTCGACGCCGAAGCGCGGCAGGAATTGCTGGAAGATGACGGTATTGGAGCCGAACAGGGCGCGGCTGGCGATGACGTGATCACCGGCGCGCAGGGCCGAGATCAACCCGGTCCAGGCCGCCGACATGCCGCTGCCGGTGCCGTAGCACAGCTCGGCGCCCTCGATTTCGGCGAGGCGCTTCTCGAATACGCTGATCGTGGGGTTGCCGTAGCGGGAATAGACGTAGCCAGGCTGCTCGCCGTTGAAGCGGGCCTCGGCGGCCTCGGCGCTGTCGTAGACGAAGCCCGAGGTCAGGAAGATCGCCTCCGCGGTTTCGCCGAAATTGCTGCGGACATGGCCGCCGCGGACCGCACGGGTCTCTCGATCGAGTTCGAAGGGATCAAATTCTGGTACCGTCACAAGCCGCACTCCTCATTCATGAGGTTACCGGCTGTCGGACGGACCGCCCCCGAAATAGCTGGAGCGTCCGACTTTTTAGCGTTTGTTTAACGTGGTCGCAAGCCAGCCGGCGCAAATCACCACGGGAAGGGGCGCACCATAGCGAAACCATCATAATCGCGCAACCGTCACGATGACGACGGTATCTCGGTGCGACATCACTAGGCTGGCGACGACGCCGCGCAGGCTGTAGAAGACTGTTCGGACAACAAGAAACAGGGGGAACCGATGATCCAGGTCTTTCACGCGCCGCGCGCCCGCTCGACCCGCGTGCTGTGGATGCTCGAGGAATTGAAGGTCCCGTACGAGGTCTTCCCGATCGATTTCTTCGCGCCGCGTCCGGCCGAGATCTTCGAGATCTCGCCGACCGGCTCGCTGCCGGCGTTCCGCGACGGCAACGTGACCATGATCGAATCCATGGCGATCGTCGAATATCTCGGCGAACGCTTCGGGCCGACGCCGCTGGTGCCGAAATACGGCGATCCGAGCTTTCCGGCCTATGTCCAGTTCCTGCATTACGGCGAAGCCTCGCTGGCGGCGCCCCTGAGCGTCGTCATCGGCGCCAAGTTCCGCGCACCCGAGGGTGACAAGGATAATTGGAGCGCGCGCGCCGCCCGCGAGACCGTCGTCAAGCGGCTCGGGCTCGTCGTCTCGGCGCTCAAGCGCAGCGCCTATGTCGCCGGCCCCGCCTTCACCGCGGCCGATATCTCGATTGGCTACATGCTGACTCTGGCCGGCCTCGCCGGGATCGAGCAGGAACTCGACCCGATTCTCGTCGAGTATCTCGGCCGGCTCAAGGCCCGCCCCGCCTTCATCAAGGCGACCGCTGATCAGGGCTGATCGGCGGTAGCGCCCCGGCGAAATTATCGTGATCACGTGTTGTCTCGTCCTGGAGTGGCGCTCGCGTCAGGCGGCCTGGCATCCTGAGCTCGATGGTGGTCGTCCTGAGCCGGCGCGAGCTGATCTCACCTTCTGAGCTGGACTCCGCCGAAATCGCGTCCCGGGCAGCCGAATAATTCGCAAAATCCCCTTGAACACCATACGCGGTACGACGCGCGACCGCATAGGATGGGAGTCCGCGCTCGTCTCTCATAACGAACTGTCGATTCTTAGAAAAATCGTAATATCAATGATGTAGCGAGTTTTCTCAAATTGCACGATAGAGACGATGTAATAAAATAGAGGCAACGCTTAACACAATTGTAACTAAGAAAACAATAGACAAGAGCAATAATATATAATAGTTTTGTGACGAATACATGGAAAAAATGAAA
>CAIUCF010000304.1 GCA_903897565.1 uncultured Rhodospirillales bacterium
AGGGGGAGGGGGTTTTCGCTACTGCGCCGCCGCGGCCTCTTCGGCCGCCTTGGCGGCTTCCAGTTCGGCGGCCTTCTTTTCGACCAGCTTGACGAGGTGGTCGACGATGTTCGCGTCTTTCAGGCGATGATCGGTGACGCCCGAGATATAGACCTGGTGGGTGTCGTTGCCGCCGCCGGTGAAGCCGATATCGGTCTCACGCGCTTCGCCCGGGCCGTTGACGACGCAGCCGATCACCGAGAGGCTGAGCGGCGTCGTGATGTGGGCGAGGCGTTCTTCGAGCAGCTCGACCGTCTTGATGACGTTGAAGTTCTGCCGTGCGCAGGACGGGCACGAGATCACCGTGACGCCGCGGCGGCGCAATCCCAGCGCCTTCAAGATGTCGTAGCCGACCTTGATCTCTTCGACCGGGTCGGCCGAGAGCGAGACGCGGACCGTATCGCCGATCCCGGCCCACAGCAGCGAGCCGAGGCCGATCGAGGACTTGATCGTGCCGAGCCGCAGCGCGCCTGCCTCGGTGATGCCGAGATGCAGCGGGTAGTCGCAGGCATCCGCCAGGCCCTGATAGGCGGCGACGGCGAGGAACACGTCCGAGGCCTTGCAGGAGATCTTGAACTCGAAGAAGTCGTTGTCCTCGAGGATTTTGGCGTGGGTCAGGGCGGATTCGACCATCGCCTCGGGGCAGGGCTCGCCGTAGCGTTCCAGCAATTCGCGCTCCAGCGAGCCGGCATTGACGCCGATCCGCATCGAGCAGCCGTAATCCTTGGCGGCCTTGACGACTTCGCGGACGCGCTCGGGCGAGCCGATATTGCCGGGATTGATCCGCAGGCAGGCGGCGCCGGCCTTCGCGGCCTCGATCGCGCGCTTGTAGTGGAAGTGGATGTCGGCGACGAGCGGCACCGGCGATTCCTTGGCGATCTGCTTGAACGCCGCGGTCGAATCCTCGTCGGGGCAGGAGACGCGGACGATATCGGCGCCGGCCTCGGCGGCGGCGCGGATCTGGGCGAGCGTGCCCTCGATATCGGTCGTCAGGGTGTTGGTCATGGTCTGGACCGAAATGGGCGCGTCGCCGCCGACCAGCACATTGCCGACGCGGATCTGGCGCGACTTGCGCCGGATGACGTCACGGTAGGGGCGCACGCTCATGAGCGGATTCCATTCTCAAGGGTCGGGATCATGTCGCTTGATATACTCACTTTGCCGCCGCCGCAAAAGCCTCGGGCCAAAGGTCAGCCATGAGCCGTGCTCACGCCGCCACAGTGCGGGTGTCGGTGTTGAGTTCGAGGAAGCTGTCGTGGAAGGCGCGCAGGGTCGAGCGATGGCCGATCGACAGCACGGTCGGCCGGTCGGGCAATGCTCGCAGCAGTTCGTAGAGCTTAGCCTCCGCCGGCTCGTCGAGCGCCGAGGTCGCCTCGTCCATGAACACGGCGTCGGGGTTCTGGATCAGGATCCGCGCGAAGTTGAGACGCTGCTGTTCGCCGAGCGACAGCCGATAGGACCAGGTGTCGACATGGTCGAGTTCGCTGCCGAGGTCGGGCAATCCCGCCTTCGCCAGACCGTCACGGATCCGCGCATCTACCGCCTCGGGCGTCAGGCCGGCATCGATCATGCCGTGTGGATAGAGCATGACGTCACGCAAGCTACCGAGCGGCAGATAGGGCTTCTGCGGCATGAACAGCGGCCGGTGATAACCGACGGCGATGGTGCCCTCGGCATAGGGCCAGAGCTTGGCGACGGCGCGCAGCAAGGTGCTCTTGCCGGAGCCGGAGGGGCCGGTCACCAGCAGCATGTCGTTCTTCTTCAGCTCGAAGGACAGGCCTGAGAGCAGGGTCTCGCCATGCGGCAGCTTGAGGGTCAGATTGCGGACGGAGAGCCCATTGGCGATCTCGACGAAGCGGATGTCCTCCTTCTCCTGGTGCGAGGGAATCACGTCCTCCATGCGCCGCCGGAAACCCGCAAGTCGGGTGACTACGGCCTGGAACAGCGCGATCGACCCGCTTTCGCCCCCGGCATACGCGGTGACGACCCAGGACAACGACGACTGGACCTGGCCGAAGGCCTCGAGCAGCTGCATGAAACCGCCGAGCGCGATCTTCTTCGAGAAATAGAGCGGCAGAGCCATGAACACCGGCACGAGGATCGCCGCCTGAGAATAGCCGCTCGTAAACCAGTTCAGCCGCTTTTGCCGCAGCATGATGCCCCAGAAATTGTCGAAAACGCTGCCGAAATAGTGACGGAACGCGTCGAACTCCCGCTTCTCGCCGGAAAAGAACGCGACGCTTTCCGCATTCTCGCGCAGCCGCACCATCGAGTAGCGAAAATCGGCCTCAAACCGCTGCTGATGGAACAACAGCCCGACCAGTGGGCTACCGATCTTCACCGTCAGCCATGTGCCGAGCGATGCATAGGTAAGGGCGGCCCACAGGGCGTAGCCCGGGATCACGATCGACTTGCCGCCGGGGAGCGGCAGCGCGAGTGGTCCGGAAAGCGCCCAAAGGATCGATAGGAACGAAAACAGCGTGACGATCGAGCTCATCAGACCAAGGCTGAGGCTCAAGATCTGGTCAGGAAATTTGTTGAGATCCTCGGCAATTCGCTGGTCGGGGTTGTCCGTTCCCCGGTCGATCAGCTGCATGCGGTAATAGGTTTTGTGGTCGAGCCACCGCGTCAGATAGTAGTCGGTCATCCAACGCCGCCAGCGCAATGTCAGCATCTGCTGGAGATAGGTCGCGTAGACCCCCGACGCGATCCAAAATGAGGCGAGCACCATGAAGACCCCGAACTGATATTCGGTCTTCTTCCAGTCGTAAGCCTGCAACGCATTGTAGAAATCATTGCGCCAGAAATTGAATTTTACGCTCAGATAGACCTGGAAAAGATTCAGGGCGACGACGGAGGCCAGAAGGCCGATCGCCAGCCAGCGTTGCTCGGACGTCCAATA
>CAIUCF010000305.1 GCA_903897565.1 uncultured Rhodospirillales bacterium
TGCCCTATGCCGGCGGGCGCACCGTCTACGGCTTCACCGGCAAGATCAACGGCAAGCTCTGAGGGCGCCATGGCTTATAAAATTCCGCGCAGCAGCTATGCCGACATGTTCGGGCCCACGGTGGGCGACAAGGTCCGCCTGGCCGACACCGAGCTCTTCATCGAAGTGGAGGAAGACCGCACCATCTACGGCGAGGAGGTCAAGTTCGGCGGCGGCAAGGTGATCCGCGACGGCATGGGCCAAAGCCAGGCCAGCCGCGAGCAGGGTGCGGTCGATACCGTCATCACCAACGCGCTCATCCTCGACCATTGGGGCATCGTCAAGGCCGACATCGGCATCCTCGACGGCCGCATCTTCGCGCTCGGCAAGGCGGGCAATCCCGACGTCCAGCCCGGCGTGGACATCATGATCGGCCCGGGCACGGAAGTGATCGCGGGCGAGGGCAAGATCGTCACCGCCGGCGGCATCGACGTGCATATCCATTTCATCTGCCCGCAGCAGATCGAGGAGGCGCTCTATAGCGGGGTGACCACCATGATGGGAGGCGGCACCGGGCCGGCCACCGGGACCGACGCCACCACCTGCACCCCCGGGCCGTGGCACATCGCGCGCATGCTCCAGGCGGCCGAGGCCTTCCCGATGAATCTCGGCTTCTTCGGCAAAGGCAACGCCACCTTGCCCCACGGCCTGGTCGAGCAGGTCGAGGCGGGCGCTTGCGGGCTCAAGCTCCACGAGGATTGGGGCACCACCCCGGCCGCCATCGACTGCTGCTTGAGCGTCGCCGACGAGCACGACGTCCAGGTCACCTTGCACACCGACACGCTCAACGAGAGCGGCTTCGTCGAGACCACGGTCGCCGCGTTCAAGGGCCGCACCATCCACGCCTTCCACACCGAGGGTGCCGGCGGCGGCCATGCCCCCGACATCATCAAGGTCGCGGGCGAGCCCAACGTGCTGCCGTCCTCGACCAACCCGACCCGGCCCTATACGGTCAACACCCTCGACGAACATCTCGACATGCTGATGGTCTGCCACCATCTCGACCCGCGGATTCCCGAGGATATCGCGTTTGCCGAGAGCCGCATCCGCAAGGAAACCATCGCCGCGGAGGATATCCTCCACGATCTCGGCGCGCTCTCGATGATCTCCTCGGACAGCCAGGCCATGGGCCGGATCGGCGAGGTCATCACCCGTTGCTGGCAGACGGCGGACAAGATGCGCGGCCAGCGTGGAGCCTTGAGCGGCGACGGCCCCGGCAACGACAATTTCCGCGCCCGCCGCTACATCGCCAAATACACCATCAACCCGGCGATCGCCCACGGCATCGCGGAGATCGTCGGCTCAGTCGAGCCGGGCAAGATCGCCGATCTCGTGGTGTGGTCGCCGGCCTTTTTCGGCGTCAAGCCGGACCTTGTGCTCAAGGGCGGCAGCATCGCTGCCGCGCCGATGGGCGATCCCAATGCCAGCATCCCGACGCCGCAGCCGGTGCATTACCGACCGATGTTCGCGGCCTTCGGCAAGTCGCTGGTGCAGTCGAGCCTGACCTTCGTCAGCCAGGCCGGGCTCAGCCTCGGTATCGCCGGCAAATTCGACCTCGACCGCCCGCTCTACGCCATCAGCAACGTCCGCAGCGGCATCTCGAAGAAAAGCATGATCCTCAACGACGCGACGCCGAAGATCGAGGTCGACGCCGAGACCTACGAAGTTCGCGCCGATGGCGAGCTGCTGACCTGCGAGCCGGCCA
>CAIUCF010000306.1 GCA_903897565.1 uncultured Rhodospirillales bacterium
CAGCCGCGACCGGTCGAGCGCCGCCTTGATGAAGGAGCGAAACAGCGGATGCGGCTCGAACGGCTTCGACTTGAGCTCGGGATGGAACTGCACGCCGACGAACCAGGGATGCTCGGGAATCTCGACGATTTCCGGCAGCACGCCGTCCGGCGAGGTTCCGGAGACCTTGAGCCCCGCCTTCTCCAGCAGGTCGCGATAGCCGATATTGACCTCGTAGCGATGGCGATGGCGTTCGGAAATCTCGGTGGCGCCGTAGATCTCCGCAACGCGACTGCCCTCCGCGAGAATCGCCGGATAGGCGCCGAGCCGCATCGTGCCGCCGAGATCGCCGCCTTCCTGGCGGGTCTCCAGGGCGTTGCCGCGCTGCCATTCGGTCATGAGCCCGATCACCGGCTCGTCGCAGGGTCCGAACTCGGTCGAGCTGGCATGGGGCAGGCCGGCGAGATTGCGTGCCGTCTCGATCACGGCCATCTGCATGCCGAAGCAGATGCCGAAGAAGGGAATGCCGCGCTCGCGGGCGAAGCGCACCGCCTGGACCTTGCCCTCGGTGCCGCGCTCGCCGAAACCGCCGGGCACCAGGATGCCGTTGACGTCCTCGAGATGGAGCACCGCATCCTCGCGCTCGAAGATTTCCGAGTCGATCCAGCGCATCTCGACCTGCACCGAATTGGCGATGCCGCCGTGGGCCAGCGCCTCGGCCAGGGATTTGTAGGAGTCGAGCAGGTTGACGTATTTGCCGACCACGGCGATCGAGACCTTGCCCTCGGGCTTGCGCACGGTCGCGACGATCTGACGCCAGCGGCTCAGATCCTGCTCGCCGACATCGAGACCGAAATACTTGCAGACCTGAACGTCGAAGCCCTTCTCGTGATACTGCAGCGGCACGTCGTAGATGGTGTCGACGTCGATCGCCGGGATCACCCGTTCTTCGCGGATATTGCAGAACTGCGCGATCTTGCGACGCGCGCTCTCCGGGATCTCGCGATCGCAGCGGCACAATAGCAGATCAGGCTGGATACCGAGGCCGAGCAGCTCCTTGACCGAATGCTGGGTCGGCTTGGTCTTGAGCTCGCCCGCCGCCGGGATATAGGGCACCAGGGTCAGATGGATGAAGAGGGTGTTTTCCTTGCCCAGCTCGTTACCGAGCTGACGAATCGCCTCGAGGAACGGCAGGCTCTCGTGATCGCCGTCAGTGCCGCCGATCTCGCACAGCACGAAATCCTCATCGCCGATATCGGCCTTGATGAATTCCTTGATGGCGTCGGTGACGTGGGGGATGACCTGCACGGTCGCGCCGAGATATTCGCCGCGACGTTCGCGCCCGATCACCGTCGAATAGATCCGTCCAGTGGTGACGCTATCGCTGCGGCGCGCCGAGACGCCGGTGTAGCGCTCGTAATGGCCGAGATCGAGATCGGTCTCGGCGCCATCGTCGGTGACGAAGACTTCGCCGTGCTGATAGGGACTCATGGTCCCGGGATCGACGTTGAGATAGGGATCGAGCTTGCGGAGTCGGACCTTGAACCCGCGTGCCTGCAGCAACGCCCCGAGGGCGGCGGAGGAGAGGCCCTTGCCAAGCGAGGACACCACGCCGCCGGTGATGAAGATGAAGCGCGTCATGGGAAATCAACCTACCCTAAGCGCGCGGGCGCGCACAGAGCCCTCTATACAAAAATGTCAGATAGGTGGGCGCCGCAGCGCCCGCAAGTTACGGCGCGATCGGAACCGAGGGCGACTTCGGCGCCGCCGGGACGGCCGGCGTCGGCGCGGTCGTCTGGATGGGCCGTGCCAGGCGATCGAGCACGGCGCTGTTGGCGCTGTGACGATGCGCCGCGAGCACCGACAGGGTGATGCTGGTCAAGACGAACGCCGCGAACAGGCCGCCGGTGACGCGGGTCAGCAGATTCGCGGTCGAGCGACCGGTCATGAGCCCGGACATGCCGCCACCGCCGCCCATGCCGAGTCCGCCGCCCTCGCTCTTCTGAATGAGGACCACCGAGACCAGAGCGATCGCGATCATGACGTGGATGACGAGGACGATAGTCTGCATGTCGCTTCAGCGCCTAAAAAACACCAAGGGCGGCTCGCGCCGTGGCGAAGCCGTTCGCAGGGTTTTCTAACGGCTTCGCCCGGCGATTGCCAGTGGAATGATCCTCAGGCTCGCATGGCTTCCCCGCGCCGGCCTCAGGCCTGCGGCAAGGCCGACACGATCGCCCAGAAATCCTCCGCCTTGAGGCTGGCGCCGCCGACGAGCGCGCCATCGACATCGGCGAGCGCGAGCACCTCGACCGCGTTGGACGGCTTGACCGAGCCGCCATAAAGGATGCGGATCGCATCGCCGCCGGGAATTCGCGACGCCAAGCGGGCGCGAATCGCCTGATGGACCTCGACGATCTCCGCCAGGGTCGGCGTGCGGCCGGTGCCGATCGCCCACACCGGCTCGTAGGCGACGACGATCTCGGCGACGGTGGCGCCGGCGGGGATCGAGCCGTCGATCTGGCCGACGATCACGGCGATGGTGTCGCCGGAGTCGCGCTGCGCCTCAGTCTCGCCGACGCAGACGATCGCAACCAATCCTGCGGCCCGCGCCGCCGCAACCTTGGCCGAGACCTGGGCATCGGTCTCGCCATGCAGGGTGCGACGTTCGGAATGGCCGAGGATGACGTGGCTGGCGCCGAGATCCTTGAGCATCGCCGCCGAGATGTCACCGGTGAACGCTCCACTGGTCTGGGCATGGCAATCCTGGCCGCCGAGCAGCACCGGCGTCCCGGCGATGGCGGCGGAGACGGCGTCGATCAGGGTGGCCGGCGGTGAGACCAGCACCTCACCCGCGAGCGTCGCGCCCGCCGATTTCGCGCGGGCGGCGACGGCTTGCGCCAGCGCCACGCCGTCGGCCTTGAGGCCGTTCATCTTCCAGTTTGCTGCAATCAGCGGCCGCCGTCCCGATGCCATCCTGTCAAAACCCCTTGAAGTGATACTGTAATGCGGCTCACCGCATGTACCGCGGGGTGATTTCCCCGTTGCACAGGCCCGCGGGCGCGCCTTATGGTCCGGCCCGCGGCGTCACCCTGTGCGAAGGGCGCGGCGGAAACACAGACCGAAGCACCATAACGGTACGGCACCCCATGTTGCAATTTATCCGCTCCAAGGCCGGATCCTTCATCGTGAAGATCCTTTTCGTCCTGCTCATCGCCTGCTTCGGGCTTTGGGGCGTCGGTGACTTCATCCGCCAACTGCCCAACGACACCGCGGTCATCACCGTCGGCGCCACCAAGATCAAGCCGCCGGAGATCCAGGCTGGGGTCGAGCGTGGCATCGACGCGATGAAGCCGTATTTCGGCGGCAATATCGATCGCAGCCAGGCGCGCCAGCTCGGCATCTTCGATCGCGCCGTCAACGAGCTGATCGACCAGGCCCTCTTCGATCAAGAGATTGCGCGCTTGAAACTCACGGTGGGCGACGAGCAACTCGGGGAGATCATCCAGCAGGACCCGACCTTCCACGGCAAGGACGGCCAGTTCGATCGCGACCTGTTCGACGGGCTGCTCGCCCAGCACAAGATGAACGAAACCCAGTATATGGGCCTGCTTCATCATCAGGTGCCGCGCCAGAACCTGCTCCAGGTCGTCGCCGGCAACGCCCATAGCCCGGTGGCGCTGGCGGCGATGCTGTACCGCAAGCGTGCGGAAAAACGCGTCGTCGACTACGTCTTCCTCGACGGCAGCGGCCTGCCGGCGATCGCGACGCCGACCGACAAAGCCCTGCAGGATTTCTATAAGCAGAATCTGTCGCGGTTCACGGCGCCGGAATATCGCCGCGTCACCGTGCTGACCCTGACGACCGCCGATGTCATCAACCAGGTGACGGTCTCCGACGACAAGCTGCAGGACTATTATCAGCAGAATCTCGAGGAATTCTCGAAGCCCGAGACGCGCGACCTCTCCAATATGCTGCTCCCCGACGAGGCGACGGCGAAACAGGCCGCGGCGGCGCTGAAGGCGGGCAAGCCGTTCGACGAGGTCGCAAAGACGATCGCCCACCAGCAGCCCGACACCATCAAGGTCGGCCTTGTCACGCGCCAGATGCTCACGGGCGATCTCGCCGGCGCGGCGTTCTCGACGCCGGCGGGCGCGGTCTCGGCACCGACCAAGACGCAGTTCGGCTGGAACATCGTCAAGGTCAACGCCGTCACCCCCGCCCATACGGTGAGCTTCGCCGACGCCAAGACACAAGTGACGAGCGAAGCCAAGGCCGCCGCGGCGAGCGACGCGCTCTATCAATTGTCGAACCGGGTCGAAGACGCGATCGCCGCGGGTGCCGATCTCGGCGCCATCGCCCAGCAGTTCAACCTGAAGCCCGTCACCATCGAGTCGATCGACGCCACGGGCAAGGGCCCCGACGGGCTGCCGCTGCTGACCCTGCCGGTTGATGCCCCGTCGCTGACCAAAATGGTCTTCCAGTCGACGCAAGGCCAATTGAGTCCCCTGACGCAGAGCAAGGACGGCAAGTCTTTCCTGGTCCGGGTCGACGGCGTCACCCCGGCGACCCCGAAGCCCTATGAGAAGGTCAAGGCCGAGGTCGCGACCGCCTGGGCGGCGGCCGAGCGCGACCGCCTGCTCGCCGACCAGGCCGCGGGGCTCGCACATGACGTGACGTCGAAACGCGCCCTGGCCGAGTTGGCGAGCAAGAAGCACCTTGCACTCGGCACGACGCAGGCCTTCGCCCGCGACGACAGCGGCGCCGCCAGCCCGCTGCCGACCGATATGATCGCCCAGATCTTCGCGCTGAAGCCGGGTGAGTCCATCGCCGCGGCCGGAACCGATGCCGGCAAGCCCGGCCAGTTCGTGGTGCAGTTGCGGGCAATCCGCACGCCGGACCCGAGCGCGAACCCGAGCGACGTTGCCGAGCTTGGCCAGCAGGTGACCAAGCAGCTGAGCGGCGAACTTCTGCAGGCGTTCAACAATTCGCTGCACAGCCACTTCCCGGTCAAGATCAACCAACCCGCGCTCGACGCCATCAACTAGAATTGCGCATCGCCCAAACGGACACGACAGCCATGACCAGCCAACCCGACTTCGAAGCCTTCTCCGCCGCCTATGGCCGGAAAGAGCCGACGCTCGTCTGGACCAGCCTGGTCGCGGATCTCGACACGCCGGTCTCGGCCTTCCTCAAGATCGCCGACGGCAAGCCGCTGAGCTTCTTGTTCGAATCGGTCGAGGGCGGCGCCAATCGCGGCCGTTACTCGGTGATCGGGTTGAAGCCCGATCTGGTGTGGCGCTGTTTTCGCGGCCAGGCGGCGATCAACCGCAAGGCCGCGACCGAACCCGACGCCTTCGTCGATCTCGCGGCCAAGCCGCTCGATAGCCTGCGCCACCTGCTGGCCGAAAGCCGGATCGCGATTCCGGCCGCGCTGCCGCCGATGGCGAGCGGCCTGTTCGGCTATCTCGGATACGGCATGATCGGCCAGGTCGAGCGCCTGCCCGACAACAATCCCGATCTGCTCGGCATCCCCGACGGCGTGCTGATCCGGCCGACAATCATCGCGATCTTCGATACCGTGCTGGATCGCCTCAGCATCATCACGCCGGTATGGCCTTCCGCCGAGCATTCGGCGCAACAGGCCTGGGAGGCTGCGTGGAGCCGCCTCGCGGCGACGGTTTCGGATTTCAACGCCAGCCTCGTCCACCCGGCAGAGCATCGAATCGAACATGCCGCGCCGGAGCCGGTGGCGAATATGAGCCGGAGCGACTATCACGCGATGGTCGAGAAGGCGAAGGAGTATATCCGCGCCGGTGACATCTTCCAGGTCGTGCCGTCGCAGCGGTTCCGCGTGCCCTTCACCCTGCCCGCCTTCGCCTTCTACCGCTCGCTGCGCCGGCTCAACCCGTCGCCGTTCCTGTTCTTCCTCGATTTCGGCGGCTACAGCGTCGTCGGCTCAAGCCCGGAGTTCCTGGTCCGCCTGCGCGACGCGACGGTAACCATCCGACCCATCGCCGGTACCCGCAAGCGCGGGGCCACGGCCGAGGAGGATGCGGCGCTCGCCGCCGATCTGCTCGCCGATCCCAAGGAATTGGCCGAGCATCTGATGCTGCTCGACCTCGCCCGCAACGATGTCGGCCGGGTGGCTAAGATCGGCTCGGTCCATGTCGCCGAGAAGATGGCGATCGATCGCTACAGCCACGTCATGCATATCTGCTCGACGGTAGAGGGCACGCTCGACCCGGCCCATGACGCGCTCGACGCGCTGATGGCGGGATTTCCTGCCGGCACCGTCTCCGGCGCGCCCAAGGTGCGGGCGATGGAGATCATCGACGAGTTGGAGCCGGAGCGCCGCAACGTCTATGGCGGCGCCGTCGGCTATTTCGGTGGCGGCGGTTCGATGGACACCTGCATCGCCCTGCGCACCGCCGTGGTCAAGGACGGGACCATCATCCTCCAGGCCGGTGGCGGCGTCGTCGCCGACAGCGATCCGGAGTCCGAATACCAGGAGACCATCAACAAGGCCAAAGCCCTGGTTCGCGCCGCCGAGGAAGCCGTGCGGTTCGCGAGCGGGGGCCAAAACCTCTAGGGGCAACGGCGATGGGCGTGCGGACCGGGCAGGATGAACAGCCACCGGCCCGCGGCGCCCGCCTCGACATCCGTTGTGGCCTCGAGAGTGTCGCCGGCCGCACCGCCGACAACCAGGATTATGCCGGCATCTATCTCGGCGACGCGGCGAGCTGTGCCCGCCACGGCATCATCGCCGCCCTTGCCGATGGCGTCGGCGGCGCCAAAGGCGGCCGGATTGCCGCGGAGCTCGCGGTGTCGAGCTTCATCGACGGCTATCTGGCGCAGAGCGAGACCATCGGCATCCGCCGGGCTGCCGGCATCAGCCTCGACGCCCTCAATCGCTGGATCCATGGCCAGGGTCGCGCCGACGCCCGGCTGGCCGGCATGGCGACGACGCTGACGACGCTGATCCTGCGCGGCCGCGAGGCCCACGTCATCCATATCGGCGATAGCCGCCTCTATCGCTGGCGCGACGGCCGGCTGCTGCGCATGACCACGGACCACACCGACCAGCAGACGGCGACGACCGGCGGGTTGTTGCGCGCGATCGGCGCCGAAGACAGCGTCCGCGCCGATTACGAGTGCTGGCCGCTGGCCGAGAACGACCGCTTCCTGCTGTGTTCGGACGGCGTCTACGGTGCCCTGGACGATCGTCAGATCACCGATCTGCTCGCCGATCGCAATGCTCCGGAAGGGGTAGCGCGACGGGTCGTCCAGGACGCGATCGGCGCCGGCAGTGCCGATAATTGCAGTGCGATCGTCATCGATATCGCCGAGCTCCCCGCCGCCGATCGCGGCGAACTCGATCAGATCGCCGCGGCGCTGCCGATTGGCGAGATACCGCGCATCGGCGACAGGATCGACGGCTACGACTTGCTCGGCATCCTCGCCGAGGGTCGCAACAGCACCCTGTTCCGGGCGCGCGACAGCTCCGATGACACGACGGTCGTGGTCAAATTCCCGACGCCGGAGCTCGCCGAAGCCGGCGACGCGCGCGCCGCCTTCGTGCGCGAGACCTGGATTGGCGCAAGGGTCCGCAACCCCTGGCTGACCACAGTGCTCGAGCCGGCTCCCGGCAGGCGGACACGCCTCTACTCCGTGATGCCGTACTACGAAGGACAGACCCTCGAATCCCGGCTGCAACGGCGCCCTCGGGTTACGCTCGCCGAAGGGATCGCGATCGGCCGCAAGCTGGCGCGCGCAATTACGGTCCTGCACCGCGCCGGGATCATCCATCGCGACGTGAAGCCGCATAACGTAATTTTGCAGGAGGGCGGCGGGCTGCGTCTGACGGATTTCGGCCTGGCCCGTCTCAGCCAATTCGACAGCGCACACAGTGCCGAGCGGGTGCCCGGCACCGCCGCCTACATGGCCCCGGAGATGTTCGAGGGTAATGCGGGGGACGAGGCCACCGATCAGTTCGCCCTCGGCATCACCCTCTATCGCGTGTTCTCCGGCGGGGAATTCCCCTACGGCGCGGTCGATTCCTTCACCCGCCCGCGCTTCGGCGCGCCGGTTCCGCTGTCGCGCCACCGACCCGACCTGCCGTCCTGGCTCGAGGGTCTGCTGGCCCGGGCGTTCGCGCGCACGCCGGAGGAGCGGTTCGGCGATGTCCTGGAGCTTTCCTTCACGCTCGAGAACCGCGCCGAGCAGAAGAGCGAGGGGCAGCATAAACCACCCCTGTACCATCGCAACCCGGTGCGGTTCTGGCAGTTGATCTGCCTGGTGCTGGCGGCGCTGCTGCTGCTGAGCTACCTCGGCCACCGCTGATTGCGAACAAAGACGAGGCCGGAAAGGCTCTTGCCCTCCCGGCCCCGCCCGAACCGC
>CAIUCF010000307.1 GCA_903897565.1 uncultured Rhodospirillales bacterium
CAGCACGAGCGCGCGCAGCTGGCGCCGCCGGCCCCGGTCGTCGCCGCGAAGCCGGTCATCGAGCAATACGGCAAAGCGTCCTTCTACGGACCGGAATTCGCCGGCAAGAAGACGGCGAGCGGCAAACGCCTGGTGCCGACGGCGATGACCGCGGCCAGCAAGACCCTGCCGCTCGGTACCGTGGTGAAGGTGACCAACGTCGAAAACGGCAAATCCGCCAAGGTCGTCATCACCGATCGCGGCCCCTATAAGCACGACCGCATCATCGACCTGACGCCGAAAGCGGCGGCAAAGCTCGGCATGGTGAGGAAAGGCGTCGCCTCGGTCAAAGTAGAAGCCACCCTGCCCGAGACGAAGCTGGCGGACTCGTCGAGTAAATAAACGAGCGCGATAGACGGCGCCGGTATGACCGCCACGCGCTACTTCGCGGCGCTCAGCGCCATGCCGAGCGGGACGCTGTTGCCCTTGGCCTCGACCCGCTCCTCCCCTTGGCGGATGACGCGATCCGGCGGCACCTTCGCGGCGCTGAACACCGCGACGGCGGTATCGCCGCGGGCGCGGGCGAGATCATGCAGAGCCGCATCCGGCACCGCTTCCGCGTCATGCAGGCGCTGGTGGAGCACGGCGTAGAAGTCGAGGCCCTTCATATGGGCGATCTCGGCTGTGCCCAGGGTCGGCTTGCGGCCGAGCAGGCCGGTGACGACCGACATCGCCTGATCACCGACGCTTTCCTCCAGCTTGCCGGTGTTCGACGCGCGATAGGCTTCCTTGAGCGCGATCAGGCCGCCCTGGCCGTTGCGCTCGGCATAGAGCGATTCCATGGCCGGCCGGACCTTGGGCTCGTCGGGGATCATCTCGCTGAGATCGGCCCCGGCGGGAAGCTCGAGCTGGTCGGCCAGCGCCCGGCGCAGATGCTGTTCCTGCAAGGCGCCGCGATCGGCATCGCTCCAGGTGCCGTGGATCGTGACGGCGAGGTTCGGCCGGCTGTTGAGCGAGGCGGCGATCTTCGCCAGCGCCTCCTGCGCCGGCGGGGTGAGGCTCGACTGCCCGGTCGGGAAATCGATGCTGGGCGCAGAGTCGCCGCCGCCGAACAGCGCGCCGAGCGCGCGGAACGGCGAGGTCACGATCCGCGTCAGCACATTGCTGACCGCCTTCCAGATGACATGGGCGTAGCTGAACTGCGGGTCCGCGACATTGCCGGAAATCGGGATGCCGAGATCGATGCGGCCATTGGCGTCCTTCAAGAGCGCGATGGCGAAATCCAGCGGCAGGTCATGCGCCTCCGGGCTGCGCACCCGGCCGCCCAGGGTCAGCCGGTCGAGGATGATGCGGTTGTCGCCGGCCAGCTTGCCGTGATCGATCTTGTACTGCAGATGCAGGGTCAGCTTGCCGGAATCGATGCGGCGCCCGGCGAAGGTCGCCAGATAGGGCGTCAGCCGCGTCATCTCGATATTGTCGAAATTGGTGTCGATATCGAGCAGCTCGGCGGGCTTGAGCAGGTCGAAGCGGCCCGACGCCGAGGCGCTGCCGTATTCATCGACCCGCCCGGCCAGTTTCACCCGCGCCGGGCCGGCATCGGGCCGGGTCGAGATATCGGAGATCGTGCCCGCGAGATCATGGACATGGGTGGCGAAGGGCAGCGCCAGCGACAGATCGGCATAGTCGAGCTGGCTGCGCTGGATGCGCAGCTTGCCG
>CAIUCF010000308.1 GCA_903897565.1 uncultured Rhodospirillales bacterium
CGAGACCAGCCCGGCCCCGATCCGCAGCGCCGACCGGGCGCCCAACCGCGCCGCGCCGGTAATCGGCCAGCCGCCGATGATCAGCGCGTGACCGCGGGCGTATTTATGGCCCGCGGCATTGGGCTGCGGAAACTCGTCCCGCCACAGCGCGGGGCCGTTCCACGACGTCAGCGGCGCAATCGCGGCAATGGTGGCATCGCTGATGCCGATCGGCGCGACCACCAACTCGCCGCACAGCTCCCGCCCCGGCAGCAGCAGATGGCCCGGCTTTGCGCGGGCGAAGGTCACGGTCAGCACCGCCGGGATCGCCCCCCAATCGGCGCCGGTATCGCCATGCACGCCAGACGGGGTGTCGACCCCCACGACCGGGATGCCGCTGCCCGCGACCGCCGCGAGGATCGCCGCCGCGGCACCGTCGAGCGGCCGCGACAGCCCGGCCCCGAACAGGGCGTCGACGACCAGCGCGACGCCATCGAGCTTGGTGGCGTCCAGCGACTCGATCGGCCCGCGCCACAGCGCCGCGTGCACCGCGGCGTCGCCCTTGATCGCCTCGCGGGTCCCCAGCAGGGCCAGGCGGATCGGCCACCCCGCCGCGGCGAGCAGCCGGGCGATGACAAAGCCGTCGCCGCCATTATTGCCGGGCCCGCACAACACGAGGGTCGGTTGCGGCGGCCAGCGCTGCTGCATCGCATGAACCACGGCGGCCCCGGCAGCCTCCATCAGCACCGGCCCCGGCGTGCCGCCGGCGATCGTGCGGCGGTCGGCCTCGGTCATTTCCGCGACCGTCAACAGCGCGTTCGGCAGGATGTCGGGCGTTGCCGTCCGACTGCGCAGGGTGCTCATGACAGTGCCGCTCCCGATGCGATTTTCGTGTTATGGATGGCCAACCCCATAGTAAGGACGAACCGCCATGAAACTCCAGGAACTTGCCGCCGCCGACGTCAATATGCGCCTGGCCCGCGGCGAAATCCTGCTGGTCGATGTTCGCGAGCCCGCGGAATTCGCCGCCGAGCGGATCGCCGGCGCCGTGCTGTTTCCGCTATCGAGCTTCGACCCGACAAAGCTGCCGGACCCGGGCAGTAAGCAGATCGTGTTTCACTGCGGCATCGGCAAGCGCTCGATGATGGCGCTCAATCTCTGCCAGCAGGCCGGCCTGCCGCTGGAGACCCATCTCGCCGGCGGGCTCCAGGCCTGGAAGGCCGCCGGTCTGCCGACTGTCTCCGGTTAGGCGGGCGAGGCTGCGCCGCCGCCCGGGAGCTTCGCCTCCAGCGCCTTGATGATCGTGATCAACTGGGCGATCTCGGTCTGGCGCAGCAGATCGATCTTCTGGTGCAACAGCTCGATCTCCAGCTCGGCCTTGATGTTGATGTCGTAGTCGTGGCGGGCGTCGTTGCGGTCGAGCGCGGCCTGGCGGTTCTGGCTCATCATGATGAAAGGCGCGGCATAGGCCGCCTGGAACGACAGCGCCAGATTGAGCAGGATAAAGGGATAGGGATCCCATTGCTTGACGTAGGCGGTGACGTTCAGGAACATCCAGGCCACGAGGATCAGGCTCTGGATGATGATGAACGGCCAGGAGCCGACGGTCGCCGCCACGCTGTCGGAGATCTTCTGGCCGACCGACATCGCCAGCGGATCGACCTGCTTGGCCGCCCGCTTCTCGCGGCGTACCTGACGCAGCCGATGCAACAGCTTGATTTCTTCGTCTTGGATCGGACGGATGATGGTTTCGAGCATGGTCGCGGTTCTTTCCTGCCGGATACTGGGGATCGACCGCGAGATTAGTCGATCCGGACCGCGGCAGGCCAGCCGGAAATGCCGCCCGATTTCAACCCCTAATCGTGCAGACACGCCCCCGCCGCAGGGCTCCCGCCGTCTTGAACCCACACCTTTCTCTATCGGTGGCTAATCCGAGCCTTTCACGCTGATGCCGTTCAGGAACAAGTCTACCAGATGCCGGATGCGCGATTTCGATGAACGGTCATTTTCGATGGCGATGGAAATGGCCGTTACCACGTAAATGAAATCCTCGTAGGTGACGTCGCGGCGGATGGCGCCTGCTTCTTGTCCACGCCGAAGCAGCCGATGCCCCTCCGCGGTGATCGCATTACATCCGGGCGTCCCGCATTCGATAACGGTCCCGATCGAAGCCGCAAGGCTCTGATAAGTGCTCGTGTCCCGAGCAAGCTCTTCAAGATAAACGCGTACCGCGTCGCCTGGCGTGAGATCGGGGTCGCGCGCACGGCTGGCCGCCGCCAGCGACAAGAAGCGCTCATTGCTGGTGGCGGCCAAGAGTGCCTCACGCGTGGGAAAGCGACGATAAAGCGTACCGATCCCGACGCCTGCGCGCTTGGCAACCTCCTCCAACGGAACATCCGCGCCTTTTTCCAGGAAAAGCGCCTCGGCGGCGACGAGGATAAGTTCGCGGTTTTTCTGCGCGTCAGCCCGGAGGGCAGGTGCATCACTCAATTTTTTCTCTTTCGCTTGCCAAGTGGAGGATACCTCCATATTCTAAGTGGAGCAATCCTCCACTTGTCGAAGAGGTAGTCGGAAATGACGAAGCGGTTCCAGAACAAGGTCGTGGTGATAACGGGGGGCAGCGACGGCATCGGCCTCGCAACGGCGAGGCTTTTCGCCATCGAAGGTGCGCATGTGTACATCACGGGGCGCCGGCAAGAACTCCTCGCCGAGGCCGTGAAAGCGATCGGCCACGGCGCAGTCGGCGTGCAGGGTGACGTCGCCAACGCTGCCGACGTCGCTCGGCTTTACGAACGGATCCGACACGACCACCACAAGGTCGATGTCGTGTTCGCCAATGCCGGCATCTACGAGGTCGCTGCGCTCGATGCGATCGACGACACGCATTTCGACTCGATCTTCAACGTCAATGTGAAAGGCATGGTGTTCACCGTGCAGAAAGCACTACCGCTGATGCCGGCCGGAAGTACTGTCGTCCTCAACGGCTCCATCGCCGGCAGCAAGGGCCTGCCAGGCCAGTCGCTCTACAACGCCAGCAAGGCAGCGGTGCGCTCGTTCGCCCGAAGCTGGACCAACGACCTCAAGGAGCGCGGCATCCGCGTGAACGTTGTCTCGCCTGGTGGAACGGAAACCCGCCTGATACGGAGCTATCTCGACTCGCAACCAGATGTCGAAGAGGCGCTCAATAAAGGCGTTCCGCTCGGGCGCTTGGCGGAACCGAACGAGGTAGCCCGCGCGGTCCTCTTCCTGGCATCGAGCGAGAGTAGCTTCGTCGCCGGACATGAACTGTTTGTCGATGGCGGCGTCGCCGCGGTTTAGGCCCGGACAAGCCCCGTCCCGGATCTGGGTCGGCGCTTGCGGATACGCGGATCTGGGTCAGGTCGTGCAGTCGCGCATTCCCCCCTGTCTGATGTGCCCGCACTTGCTTGAGAAATAGCTTGAGGATCATCCGATAGCGTGGCGAACGCAATTCTCGCGATACATTGCTTCGAATAGGAATTTTCAGCCGGAGCCAAATATGACCGGCCAGAATCTGGCATGCATGAATGCAAGACCTGACCCCGAATCTCGTGACCCCGAACCTCGTAACTAAAGCGTTGATATAAGATGGAGTTATTTTGGAGGGATCATAACTATACGTAAATCTAATAATATTTTGGGTCACG
>CAIUCF010000309.1 GCA_903897565.1 uncultured Rhodospirillales bacterium
CAGACCGCCAGTGATCGATATGGGCATAAGAAGAGCAGTCGAATGAAAATTTGGTCCCGCTGGCTCCTTTCCGGACTATTTGCTGCCTGCCTGGTGACGGCGACAGGTATGGCGAACGCCGCCGTGCCTGCCGACCAGCCAGACAAGCCATTCACGGTCGCCCCGGGCAGCGCGCTCACCATCACGATCTCGCAAGGCAAGCTCGTGACTTTGCCGGGACCGGCGGCCAGCGTTTTCGTCGCGGATCCCAACGTTGCCAACGTCCAGGTGCCGCTGCCGAACAAGGTCTTCGTGTTCGGCGTGAAGGCGGGCCGGACCACGGTCTACGCGCTCGGCTCCGACGGCACCCAGCTCGCGTCCTTCCTGGTGATCGTGCGCAACGACACCACGGCGGTCGAGCAGTCCCTGCTGACCACGCCGAATACCGAGAACGTCAAGGCCACCAGCACGCAGGCTGGCGTCACCTTGCGCGGCATGCTGCCCGATCCGGAAACCGCCGCGACCACCGCGACCTCGGCCGGCTCGGCCCTGGCCGACGGCCAGAAGGTCGAAGACCAGACCCATATCAAATCCTCGGCCCAGGTGATGCTGCAGGTTCGCTTCGCCGAGGTGAGCCGGACCATCACCAAGGATCTCGGGCTCAATCTCGACGGCGGCTTCGCTCAAGGCGGGTTCCTGCTCGGCGCGATCTCCGGCCGCGAGGCGTTCCAGGCGGGCGGCGTGTTCGGATCGCCAACGATCTTCAACATTCCCTCAAACGGCGATTACTCCTTGTACAGCTCGTTCACGAGCCGCTACTTCAGCATGCAGAACGCGATCGATCTGCTGTCTCAGGAGGGTCTGATCACGACCTTGGCGGAGCCGAACCTGACGACCGTCTCCGGCCAGCCGGCGAGCTTCATCGCTGGTGGCGAGTTCCCGATTCCGGTCTCGCAGACCACGACCGGCAATATCGCGCTCACGGTTGAGTTCAAGCAGTATGGCGTCAGCATCGACTTCGTGCCGACGGTCTATGATTCCAATCACATCAGCCTGAAAGTGCGGCCCGAGGTGAGCCAGCTCACCGATATCGGCTCGGTGACGGTCAACGGCCTGACGATTCCGGCGCTCACGGTGCGGCGCGCCGATACCACTGTCGAACTCGGCAGCGGCGAGAGCTTCGCGATCGGCGGGTTACTGCAGAACACCAGCGATACCGTCTTGAAGAAGTATCCGGGTCTCGGCGACCTGCCGATCCTCGGCCCGCTATTCCGGTCTTCGAGCTTCCAGAAGAACGAGAGCGAACTGGTCATCATCGTGACGCCCTACATCGTGCATCCGATCGACGACCCTAAGAAGATCCACCTGCCGACCGACGCCCTGCGGCCACCGAGCGATATCGAGCGGCTCTTCTTCAACCGCGTTACTGCCGATCCCTCGTCTCCTGCGCCGGATGGTGTCACCCATATTCCGTCGCTCTCCGCGCCTCGCCTAGTCGGCGATGCCGGATTCGATATACAGTAGGGCCTGAAAGGTGAATCTCATGCCGCCGACCACCTCGATCCGCCCCTCACGCCCGTGGCAGGTGATCGCTCTCGCGCTTTGCCTGGCCGCCTGTGTTCAGCGCGCGCCCGAATCGCCGCGTCAGGCCGCCCAGGGAATTCCGCCGACGCCCGTCGTCACGGCGACCAGCCAGCATCGACTGATCTTCGTGAACCCGCGCAACGGCAAGATCGCGCCCTATTCCCAGGCCGGTTTCGTGAGTTTCCTGGCGTCGGTGTCTCCGGGTAATCCCGAGGCGATCCATCTTCGGCTGAGCGGCCCGGTCTCGGAAAAGGTTCTGAAGGCAATCCAGGACGCTGCGGTCGCCGATGGCGTGCCGCGGCCCAAGATCACCCTGGTCTCGACCGGCACGGCGTTGCCGCGCAAGCATCATGATGCCGCCATTCAGGTCGATGCGGTCGTCTACAAGATCGTGCCCCCGTCCTGTCCGCGCCCCTCCCACACCACCACCGGGGATTACCAGAATACGCCCTCCTCGGATTATGGTTGCGCGTTTATCAGCAATCTGGACGCCATGATCGCGGACCCGCGTGACCTGGTTCGCGGCGAGAAGCTCGGCGAGATGGACAGCGCCGTCACGACCGGCGCGATCGAACGGCTGCGCCAGGACAAGACGAAGGATTTCCTGAAGGACAATAGCTTCACGGCTGGTGGCTCATGAGTATCTCGATCGGACGCAAGCAACAGGTCGAAGGTCTGCACGGCGGCGCTTCTGGTCGTGACAAGTTTCTCGCCTTTCTCGCCGACGAAGCCAGCGAGAAGATCGTGCAGCAATGCGTCTCGGAAATGGCGCTGCCTTACTCTTCCGTGGTCCGCGGCGACATCACCAAGGCGATTCAGCAGCTGAGCGCGGGCCGGTCGCCGATCACGCTGATGGTCGATATCTCCGGCGTCGAGTTGCCCGTCAGCCAGATTCACCATCTTGCCGAGGTCTGCGAGCCGGGCGTGACGGTGGTCGTGATCGGCGACCGCAACGACGTCGGGCTGTATCGCGATCTCATCAATGCGGGAATCAGCGATTACATCGTCAAGCCGTTGACGCAGACCCTTGCGCAAACGGCGATCGACAATCTGCTGGGCGTCAGCAAGCCCGCTGCGCGCAACGCGCTCAGCCAGAAGCAGGGCCAGGTCGTGACGGTCATGGGCGCGCGCGGCGGCGTCGGCGCCAGCACGGTTGCCGCCAATCTCGCCTGGCATCTCGCCAACACCGAGAATCGTCGGGTCGCACTGGTCGATCTCGACATGTATTACGGAACCTGCGCCCTGATGCTCGACGTCGCCGCCGGTAGCGGCTTGCGCGAGGCGCTCGAAAATCCGCATCGGGTCGATGAATTGTTCCTCGATCGCTCGATGCTGCGCTCTGGCGACAAGCTGCATGTGCTGGCCTCGGAAGAGAATCTCGAGGTCAAGATGACGCCGGATCCGGAGGCGTTGACGCCCCTGCTGGCGCTGCTGCGCAAGCAATTCCACTATGTGGTCATCGATGCCCCGCGGGCGCATCGCGAGATGATGCACGCTGCAGCACTGCAGTCCAATACCGCGATCATCGTGCTCGATCAGACCGCTCATTCGATCCGTGACACTCTGAGAATACGCCAATTCACCGAGACGGCCGATCTGTCGGCGCACCGGACGGTGCTCGTCCTGAATCGCGTCGGCGAAGCCGGCAAGGACGGGATCGACCAGAAGAACCTGTCCGAGACGCTCGGCAGCGGCGTCCAGGTCCAGATTCCGTTTCATCCAAAAAGTGCCATCGACGCCGCCAATGCGGGCTCGCCGGTATCGTCGTTCAAGAACCCGATTGCGACCGCGATTACCACGCTTGCCGATGAACTGGGCGGCCGCCGGCTCAAGGCGACGAAGCCGTGGTGGAAGTTCACATCATGAACAGGGGAAGCTTCGGCCGACGCGTCATCCCCGAGGGCGAGGCGGCCCCGCTCGACCAGACAACGGTCGCTCCCAGCGTCATTCCTGCCCCGGTCGTGGCGCCGCCACCGCCACCGCAGCCTGCGCAGCGCGATTCCCGCGAATTCGCGACGCCCAGCATGCTCGGCCAGTCTCCCGGCGGCATCGTCGACGAGGCGCGCGGCGCGATGCGGGCGCAATTGCTGACCCGGATCGATCCGACTGCCGCGGGCCGCATGTCGCCCGAGGGTCTGCGCGTCGAGATCATGCGTCTGGTCGAGGAAATCGGCTCCGAACAACGCCTGCAGCTCAACTCCCGCGAACAGACGACCCTGGTCCAGGAACTCGTCAATGACATGGTCGGCCTGGGCCCGCTCGAGCCGCTGCTGCGGGACGAGACCGTCACCGATATCATGATCAATGGTCCCGCAGATGTCTGGGTGGAGCGTCGCGGCAAGCTTGAGCTGACCGCGGTCAAGTTTCGCGACAATCAGCATGTCGCCAATATCGCCCAGCGCATCGCCGCGGCGGTCGGCAGGCGTGTCGACGAGACCTCACCAATCGCCGACGCCCGCCTCATGGACGGCAGCCGCGTCAATATCGTGCTGCCGCCACTGGCGCTGAAGGGTCCTACACTCTCGATTCGTAAGTTCTCACAGCGCAAGATCACCCTCGACATCATGGCCAAGCAAGGCAACATGTCGGAGGAGATGTCGAAGTTCCTCGAGATCGCCGGGCGCGCCCGTCTCAACATCATCATCTCGGGCGGTACCGGTTCCGGCAAGACGACCCTGATGAACGCGGTCTCGCGCACGATCGACCCGGGCGAACGCATCGTGACGATCGAAGACGCGGCCGAACTGCAGCTGCAGCAGCCCCATGTCGTCTCGCTGGAAACGCGGCCGCCCAATCTCGAAGGCAGTGGCGAAGTCAACCAGCGCGACCTTTTGAAGAACGCGCTGCGTATGCGGCCTGACCGCATTATCGTCGGTGAAACGCGCGGCGGCGAAGCCTTCGACATGCTGCAGGCGATGAACACGGGCCATGACGGCTCCATGTCGACGGTCCACGCGAATACGCCGCGTGACGCACTCGCCCGTATCGAGAACATGGTGCTCATGGCCGGTGTCGGCCTGCCGTTGCGCGCCATTCGCACCCAGATCGTCAGCGCCATCGACCTCGTGGTCCAGATCGAGCGCATGCGCGATGGTATTCGCCGGTTGCAGGCGATCACCGAAGTGATCGGCCTCGAAGGCGATGTCATCACGACGCAGGATTTGTTCCTGTATCAATACGATGGCGAGAATCGCGACGGTACGCTGCGGGGCCATTTCGCCGCCAGCCGCTATCGCCCGCGCTTTCTCGAACGGATTGCCAGCTTCGGCCTGGAACAGCGATTCATGGAGATATTCGGGCTGGAGGGCTGATCGTCGTGCCGATCGCACTAATCTTCTCCATAACGGTGATGTTCTTCATCGTCTCGGCGGTGGCGCTGCTGTTGACGTCCGCGGCGGATATGCGGCGGGCGGCAACCCAGAAGCGGCTGCAGACCCTGCGCACCGGTGGCTCCAAGCAGATCATAGACGAGGTCGAGCATCGCAGTACGATGGCGTCCGACCCCTATATCGCGCTGATCCCCAAACATCTGCGACCTGATTTCAAGCGGATGATGGAATCCGCGGGTCACGCCATAAGCCTGCGCAAGCTGATGATCGTCGCCCCGATCGCCGGCGCGCTCGTTGCGACCTTCTGTCAGGTGTTCTTTCATCTAGGGCTTGTCGGGACCGTCATTGCCGGCATCCTTGCCGGTATCCTGGTGCCGATTCAGATGATCCGCATGGCTCAGGGAAAGCTGAAGCGGGAGTTCCTTTCGCAATTCCCCGATTCGGTCGACCTGATCGTTCGCGCTATTCGAGCCGGTCTGCCGATCTCGGCGGCGCTCGACGCGGTCGGCAAGGAAATCGCGGATCCGGCGGGTAAGGAGTTCCGTCTGCTGGTCGCGGATATGAAGATCGGCATGACCTTCGAGGAGGCGATGCGCCGTGCCGCGGCGCGGGTTAACCTCCTGGAGTTCAGTTTCTTCACCGCCAGCCTGATTCTCCAGCGTGAGACGGGGGGCAATCTCGCCGAAACGCTCGAGACCCTGGCGTCGGTCTTGCGGCGGCGCCAGGAAATGACACTGAAGACCAATACCCTGACCTCGGAAGCGCGGACATCCGCCTATGTTATGACGGCATTGCCGTTCTTCGTGGCCGGCGTGTTGTTCTTTGTCAGTCCGGGGTATCTCAATGTCTATATTACCGATCCCCGCGGCTCTTGGATCCTCGGCATGGCGATGGCCAGCCTGATGACCGGGATCGGCATCATGCGGATCATGTTGGCGCAGGCGATGAAATGATCGACGCTATCGGGAATTTCTTCACCCCCCAGATCCTGATCCTTGTCGGTGGGGCAGTCATCTTTCTCACCCTCATCATCCTGTTCTACCCACAGCAGAACAAGCGGATGAGGTCGCGGTTGATCGCGCTGCGCGGCGAGGAGATCAAGAAGGAGCCCAATCCTGTCGTGCTCTTTCTGCGCCAGCAGATCGGCGTGATCGGAAGCTGGGTCGGTGGCAGTGCGCTCATCGGCACCAAAGAGCAGAACAAGATGATCGCCCTGCTGTCAGCAGGCGGTTTTACCCATAAGAGCCACCTCGCGATCTATGTGACGGCGAAGACCGTGCTCCTGATCGTCATGCCGATCGTGCTCTATGCGGCGAACAATTATTTTGCCCTGCTGGACGACGATTTGGTCGATGAACTTGGGCTCATCATGGTCGGCGCGGCGGTCGGATGGTATCTGCCGACGTTCTTCGTCAGCCAATTCGCCAAGGGCCGCCGCAGGCAGCTGGAATATGGCATCGCCGACGCCCTCGATCTTCTTGTGATCTGCGTCGAGGCCGGGCTCGGACTCGAACAGGCGTTGGACCGCGTCGCCCGCGACATCGCGGAAGCCAATCCGGTCGTCGCCGAGGAACTCTCGAAGACCGTGGCCGAGATGCGCGTGATGCCGCAGATTCGCGACGCGCTCGACAATTTCGCCCGACGCAGCAATATCGCGGCCATCAGAAGCGTCATGACGACCCTCGTTCAAGCCGTACAATACGGCACGCCGCTGTCCAACTCGCTGCGCGTCCTGGCGGCGGAGATGCGGTCGCACCGTATGATGCGAATTGAGGAACGGGCCGCCCGACTGCCTGTCCTCATGACCATTCCATTGATTATGTTTATTCTGCCCTGCCTGTTCATCGTCATCGGTGGCCCGGCAATCCTGGGCGTGATGGATACGCTTCATCCGAAATAGGCCATGATTTTGAAACTGCCGAATACCGGCTCCGCGTTGCGTGACGTCGGATCGCAAAAACGCCTGCGCCGTCTGCTCCGCGCGTCCTTGCTGCTCGCTCTCGCCGTGAGCGCGGCCGGCTGC
>CAIUCF010000310.1 GCA_903897565.1 uncultured Rhodospirillales bacterium
AGAGAGAACTCTTCGACATGGAAAATCATCGCAGCCTGGCCCGATCGATCTGCCGGATCGGGATCTGGATAATCCGCTCCGGACGCGTCAGCCGGTCTCGCTCCGGATGATGCCGAGACTGACGAGAGTTTGGCGCGACCACCCATCGAGCAATCGGCGGATCGCGGCGTCGCCCTCCCGTATCGCCGCCATCGCCTCGCTGGCTTGGCGCGAGCGGGCGCGGACCCAGTCCACTTCATCTTGGCTATACTCGGCGCTCAGCAACGGCTGGAGCCAACGGATTGCCGCGTCCAGCTCACCGAGCAGAGCGCGGCCGCAGCCGAGGGCAAGGAGATAGTGAGGGTCGGTCACCGGCGGCGGGTGCTTGCCCTTGAGGTAAGCCAGGAAGGCGGGAAGATCCCGGCCGTTGTCATGCAGGAACCGCGCTCCGGGGCCGCCGAGCTTAGCAACGAGGTCGGGGATGATCCGCTCCATCTGCTTCGCGTCGAACCACCAGGTCGAGTTACCACCGCTCGGCCATAGCTCGAGCGAGTGATTGAGGAACACGAACTCCTCCCGGGTATAGGTCGGCATGATGATCGCCCGTGGCCGGAAGACGCCCCTTTCGCTGGAGGGCTCGAAGGAATATCCGCACAGGAGCGGCGGCGTTGCGGTCAGCCAGATTTCCTGGCGAACACGAATGCTGCCCGGGAAGTGCTTCTGCACCTGTGCAACGAGTGTGGTCAGGCTCATGGCTGCGGCCTCAATTCGTCAATCGGGATATGTTTGTAGCCTTCGGGCAAATGTTCCCTGATCCTGTGGACGCGCCTACTAGAGAGCCGATTGGCTTCACCGCCGGTTTTGTATTCGGGAACCCGCTCTGGCCGTTCCGGATGGCCGACTACGATATCGACCCGGATGGAACCCTTGGTACCGTAGCGCACGACCTTCCCGTCCTTGTACGATACTTCGCCGGCGTGATCGAGATTGCGAGTGTCTCGCAGAATGTTCAACGCCCGATTCAGGATTAGATGGGCATTGGTGCCACGCGCCCACGGTGTATCACCCTTGGCGCGTTGGTTCGCCGCCGTCGCCACGGCCTGTCTGATTTCGCGCGCCGAGCGCGCATGTTTTGCCGCCGCGGCCGCCTCGCCGGCGACCCGATCGAGTTCCTGCGGCGTCATGATGGCGTGCGCCGCCCGCATTTCCGCGAGTTCTTCCGGCGACAGCCCGACATAGACCTCGTGTTCTTCCACGAGCGGCTCGCCCGGGCTGGTCAGGATCTGCGGGCGACGGGCCTCGACGGGGTTCGCGGTATGGTTCGGGAGGGTGACCGGCGGCGATGCGGGGAAGCCAGGCGGCGGGATCGGCGGCAGCGGCGTCGTGCTGCGCCCAGGTTGGGTGGCCGGCAGCTGCGGCGACAGCGGTGCGGCCGCGGCGGTGCGATGATAGACGAGATAGGCGACGCCACCGACGGCGATCGCGCCGATCACGACCCAGCCGACGGGGGTGATTGCCGCAGCAGCCGTGGCTGCGGTTTCGAGTGCGGCGTCGCCGATCGCGAGCGCGGCATCGAGCGCCACCGGATTGCGCAGGACAGCGGCCGTCCCGGCGAGGACAGCGTAGCGGCCGGGGACGACCCTCTGGTCCGGGCCCCGGCCGCCGCCGCGAGCCGCTGACCCGGACCCCGAACCAGCGCCCGTGGTCCAGCGTCCCCGCTCGTCGCGCGCTTCGCTCGGATCGAAGCCGAACTTGGCGATCTGCCGCCATGCCGCCAGGGTGTCGGCGACGTGAAGTCGGGCGACGCGCTCGATATCGGCTGGCGACCAGAGCCGCGGCGAGGCGTCGACGCGGATATCAGGAATGGGCAGACCGAGACGCTCGCCTACAGCGCACATCAGGCGATGGCCGTCGGGCGTTACGAGCGGCAGTTCCGCGCGCGACAGAGAACGCTCGGCACGCTCGCCATCGCCGTTCGTCAGATGCTCCGCCGCGCGTCCGACCGCCCAGGCGACGCCACTATGCGTGACGCCAGGTCCGTGCAGACGGGCGACGCGTTCGAGAATCGCGTCGCGATCGCAGGATACGACGCGGCCACCTTGACGGAGCGTCAGTGGGATGCCGGGCCAGAGCCAGACAGAATCGACGGAACAGCCGAGCGTCGTCGCCGGGCGCGACGAGCCGTGGCCGGGAGCGACGGCATTCATGGGCGATCCTGGATCGAGGAGTGATTTGGAGGATGCCATGCGCTTCGCGCGCACGAAAAAACCCGCCAGCGTTCTAGCCGGGCGGGTTCAGGTCACAACTGTGACGACGCGGAAACTATGCCCGCTAATTCCGAAAAAGGCAAGGGAGAAAAGAACAAATAGGGAACATGGGCGCCACAATACTAGGCGAGGAAGGTTCGGGCAGAGGAACCCGGCCGGCATCAAGGATTATGAGCTATCTCGTGACGATACTAGGTGAGACTTGCGGCTGCTGCACCGTGCCCGAAACGGGCAGAGGGCATGTGGCGTCCCCAGCGGGATTCGAACCCGCGTTACCAACGTGAAAGGCTGGTGTCCTAGGCCTCTAGACGATGGGGACGAAGAGAAGCATGGCGTCGAGGAAGGAGGGGATACAGTTTGGCAGCTTTAAAAGCAAGCCAATCCTCGCTCATGGGCGCCATGAAATGCTGCCCGCCGTCGGCGTCAGATTCCCGCGGCGAACGCGGCGTCGTCGATCAGCATCTGCACGCCGCTGCGGCCCTGCCAGAGGTCGAGGCGGAGATGGCCGGCGATATGCAGCGCCGCGCCCGAGGAGGCCAGCAGCGCGTCGCCGAGCGGGGTGCCGACGGCGCGGAAGGCGATCGCCTTGAGACGCTCGCCCGGCCCCGCCACCAGGAAGCAGCGGACATGGGCGCTGCCGACGATATCGGCCTTGGCGACGCGCACCCGCGGCAGCACGAAGCGCGGCTCGGCGTTGCCGGCGCCGAAGGGCCCGAGCCCCGACAGGGTCGCGATCAGTTCCGGCGTCGCCGCCCCGAGCGCCAGGGCGCCGTCGATGCCGATTTCCGGCACGACCCCGCCCGCCGGCGCCAGATCGCGTACCCGGCTCTCCAGGAAGGCCGCGAAGGCATCGTAGTGTTCCTGGGCCACGGTGAAGCCGGCCGCCATGCGATGGCCGCCGCCGCCAATGAGAAGACCGGTCTGCCGCGCCGCGATCACTGCGGCACCGAGATCGACGCCGGGGACCGAGCGACCCGAGCCTTTGCCGATCAGCTGGCCGGGACGAGCCGGGTCCGGCTCCCAGGCGATCACGCAGGCCGGGCGGTCGTAACGCTCCTTCAGGCGAGAGGCGACGATGCCGATGACGCCGGGATGCCATTCGCGGCCGCTGGCCAACACGATGGAAGCCGTCCCTGCCCCGCCGTCCTCGACCTGCGCCACGGCCTCGGCCAAGACCTGGGCCTCGATCTCGCGGCGCTCGGTATTGAGCGCTTCGAGAATGCCGGCGATTTCGGCGGCCTCGCCTGGGTCGTCCGTGCCGAGCAGTCGGGTGCCGAGATCGGATTTGCCGACCCGGCCACCGGCGTTGACCCGTGGGCCCAGCAGATAGCCGAGGTGATAGGCGTCGATGCGCTCCGCCACCGCCGCCGAATCGGCAAGCGCCACCAGCCCGGCATTGCGCCGCTGCGCCATCACCTTGATGCCCTGGGCGACCAGGGCGCGGTTGAGTCCTGTCAGGGGCACCACGTCGCAGACGGTGCCGAGCGCGACCAGATCGAGCCACTGCAGCAGGTCGGGCTCGCGGCGATGGGCGCCGTAGAAGCCCGCCTGGCGGAGCGCGCGGTTGACGGCGACGACCAGGAGGAAAGCGACGCCGACAGCCGCCAGGGTACCAAGCCCGCTGTCGTCGTCGAGGCGGTTGGGATTGACGATGGCGAAGGCCGGCGGCAGGGCCGGCTCGGCGGCGTGGTGATCGATGACGATGACCGCGATCCCGGCATCCGCCGCCGCCCGCAGCGGCTCATGCGCCGTGGTGCCGCAATCGACGGTGATGATCACTCTTGCCCCCTGGTCGCGCAGCTTGAGCAGCGCGGGGGCATTGGGGCCGTAGCCCTCTAGGCGGCGATCGGGGATATAGCAGCGGATATCGGCGTCAAGCCCACCGAGGAAGCGCGCCAGCAGCGCGCTCGAGGTGGCGCCGTCGACGTCGTAATCGCCGAAGATCGCGATCGGCTCGCCGGCGATCACCGCCTCGGCGATGCGCGTGGCAGCGCGGTCCATATCCTTTAGGCAGGACGGGTCGGGCAGCAGCCCGCGCAAGGTCGGGTTGAGGAATTGCTCGACGGCATCGACCGGGATGCCGCGGCCGGCGATGATGCGGCCGACGACCTCGGGCACGCCCAGGCGCTGGGCGATCGCGAGACCGAGGCGGTCGTCGCCGCTGCGCTGGCGCCAGCGCCGGCCTGAGAGCGACGTGGCGACACCAAGAAAAGCGGGCGCCTCGGCGCCCGCTTCACTGTGCTCTGGAACGGCGCTCGCGCCGGCCATGGCCGCCTGTTCGCTCGCGTGTCCTACTTCCCGACAAGGGCGCTCCAGTCGGTCTTGCGTTCGAAGTTATGATAGGATTCGACGAAGCGAACCGTCCCGGTCTTCGAGCGCATGATGATCGAATGCGTATAGGCACCGACATCGGTGCGGCGGACCCCGCGCAGCATCGTGCCGGTGGTGACACCGGTCGCCGCGAACATCACGTCGCCCTTGGCCAGATCGTAGAGGCCGTATTTCTTGTCGAGGTCGGTGACGCCCCAACGGGCGGCGCGCTCGCGCTCGTCATTGTTGCGGAACAGCAACCGGCCCTGCATCTGACCGCCGATGCAGCGCAGCGCGGCCGCGGCAAGCACTCCCTCGGGGGCGCCGCCCGAACCCATATAGATATCGACGCCGCTATCGGGCTGGCTGGTCGAGATGACGCCGCTCACGTCGCCGTCGCCGATCAGCATGATGCGGGCGCCGGCGGCGCGAACCGCGGCGATCAGCTCGGCATGACGCGGACGATCGAGGATGCAGGCGACGAGGTCCGAGACGTCCAGCTTCTTCGCCTTGGCGAGGTTCTTCAGATTCTCCGCCGGCGAGGCATCGAGATCGACGATGCCCTCGGGCAATCCGCCGCCGACGGCGATCTTGTCCATGTAGACGTCGGGGGCATTGAGGAAGCCGCCTTCATCGGCCATCGCGATGACCGCGAGCGCATTCATGCCGCCCTTGGCCGTGATGGTGGTGCCTTCGAGCGGGTCGAGCGCGATGTCGATCGCCGGGCCACCCTTGCCTTGCCCGACCTTCTCGCCGATGTAGAGCATCGGCGCTTCGTCGCGCTCGCCTTCGCCGATCACCACGGTGCCGTCGATATAGAGGCTGTTGAGGGCGGTGCGCATCGCGTCGACCGCCGCCTGATCCGCCGCCTTCTCGTCGCCCCGGCCCATCAGGCGGGACGCCGAGAGCGCCGCCGCCTCGGTCACGCGCACGACTTCGAGCGCCAGGTTGCGGTCCATCTTGGGTTTCTCAGGCATTTTCAGTCCTCTTCAAATCTACTTGGATCGTAAATCAATCGATCGATCAGGGCCACGGCTTTGACGTCGCAAGGCGCGGCCATCTCGGGCATTACCCTTCGATGCGGAACATCGTCGGCGGCTCGAGCATCGTTCCCAAGGCGCCGATCCGTTCCAGGGCGCGGTTGAGGGCTGCTTCCTGGCTCGGATGGGTCGTGAACACCAGGGGCACCGGGCTGCCCGGCGACGGCCGCCGCTGGATCATGGCCTCGACCGAGACCTTCTCCGTCCGCAGTTCCGCGGTGATGTCGGCGATCACGCCCGGCTGGTCGCTGACCATCAAGCGCACATAGGAGGCGCCGGAATGCTCGGCGATCGGCACCGTGGTGAGGCCGCTGCTGTCACTGGGTACGAAAGCCGGGAGGCGACGCCCGGCGGCGATGTCGATCAGATCCGCCACGACGGCAGACGCCGTCGGCCCCGCCCCGGCGCCGCGGCCTTGCAGCATGACCTGGCCGACGAAATCACCCTCGACGACGACGGCGTTGAACACACCCTCGACCTGCGCGATCGGTGCGGTCACCGGGACCAGGGTCGGATGCACGCGCTGCTCGATGCCGCGCTCGGTGAGCAGCGCCGTACCGAGCAGCTTGATGCGATAGCCGAGCTCCTGGGCGTATTCGACATCGAGATGGGAGACATGGCGAATGCCCTCGACATAGACCGAGGCGAAATCCACCGGAATGCCGAAGGCGACGCTGGCGAGAATGGCGAGCTTGTGGGCGGCGTCGTAGCCGTCGACGTCGAGACTCGGATCCGCTTCGGCATAGCCCAGCGCCTGCGCCTCGGCGAGCACATCGGCGAAATCCCGCCCGCTCTCCCGCATCGTCGAGAGCACGTAATTGCAGGTGCCGTTGAGAATCCCGGAAATCCGGCTGACGCGATTGGCGGCGAGGCCCTCACGCAGCGTCTTGATGATCGGGATGCCACCGGCGACAGCGGCCTCGAACCCGAGCGAGACGGCATTGGCGTCGGCAAGACGTCCGAGCGCCACGCCGTGATGGGCAAGCAAGGCCTTGTTGGCCGTGACGACCGACTGATCCGCCCGCAACGCCGCGTCGACGAGTTCGTAGGCGACGCCGTCGGCGCCGCCGATCAGTTCGACGACGACGTCGATTTCTGGATCACCCGCGAGCGACCGGGCATCCTCGACCCAGCGCAACTCGCTGAGATCGACACCACGATCGCGACCGCGATCGCGCGCCGAAACGGCCACGATCTCGATCGGCCGGCCGGCTCGGGCGGCGATCAGCCCCCCGTTCCGGCCGAGAACCTGCAACACGCCGACCCCGACATTGCCGAGACCTGCAATCCCGACCCTTAACGGCCTTCCGGTAACCCCCGCCATATCAGGCCTCCGCTATTTCCCGACCAGGACCTCGGCGGTGTCGTTGGCCTCGCTGGTGATGCTCGACGACACCTCGGTCGTGATGCTCGACTCCGGAATGCCGGTGGCGACGAGGCCCTGCTTGACCGCTTTCGCCCGGGCGAGCGCCGCCTGGTAGGCCGCAAGCGAGGCCGAGGCATCGCTGCCGGAAGCCGCGTGGCTGACGACATGAACCTTGCCACCCGATTTCGCCAGGATTCCGGCGACCGGCGCGAGGCTCGCCGCCGCATCCGGCGGTAAAATGGTCGAGCCCGAGGCAAAATGAACCGCGGTCACGGTCGTCGGCACCACGTCGCCCGTCGCTTTGGCAACGCTGCCGGGCGTCGCGGCCGGCACCGCGGCCAGCGACGGCGCCTCTGGCAGCGCGGTATCGGCAGCCTGGGCTGCTGCAGGCGCTGCCGGGGTCGGCGGTGCGACCGGCACCGGCGGCAGCGTTGGCGCCTCAGGCGGCGTGGCTGCGGTGTCGGGCTCGGGCGATTCGCGCGGGGCCGGCGCGACCGGCGTGTGATCGAATGGGCCGCCCGACGACAGGCCGGAGGCCGCGAGCGACTTGTCGACGGCAGACGGCGCTATGCGCTTCTTTACCTTCGCCTTGTGGATCGGCATCGGCGGCGGCGCACTCATCTCGTCCGGCGCGGCCATTGCGTCCGGTGCTGCCATTGCGTCGGGTGCTGCCGGCGCCGGTGTTGGTGTCGGGGTCGGCGAGAACGCCGGCGGTGCCGGCGGCATCGGCACGGCGTCGCTTGCCTCGGCCTGCTCCTCGGCATATTTCGCGTTCTTGCGATCGGCGACCAGGCCATCGGCGAGCGCGGCGCGCTGGGCCTCGGTCAGGCCGAGGGTCGCCGGCGGCGGGACCGTCGCCAGGCTGGGATAGGGTTCCTCGGAATTGGCGTCGGGAGCCGCCGCCGTCGCCGGGGCCGTCGCCGTAGCGTCCGGTTTATGGCCGACGACGTCCTTGTACCAGTGCACCGGGTTCACGCTGCTGCACCCTGCCAGGGCCAGAATTGCCGCAACAGCGCCGAGGCGCGCCGCGCCCCGATAGTGCCAAGTCCCGCTTACCATCACACCTCCGGCCAAGATCGATCACGTGTCGAACGCCGACGCGGCGAGGCCCTCGCGTCGTTCAACACCATCGTTCATCAACCTCTTAGAGGGGCGCGCCGAACCGATCAAGCGCGACCTCGCAGGAAGCGGCACTCCGGCATTAAACAATTTCGGCAGAATGGTTGTACTAAACGTGTGCGACATGGCAGATCCTGTCGCCGCAATGCTGGAGATCCGATCGAAGCGGGCGTAGGTTAGCGCCTGTTCTACGGCTGTGAATGCGCCGGGGACCGATGAAACAAGAACGGGAAGTCGCGGCATGCGGCTTCCGCAAAGGCGCAAGAAGAACAACGGGTCGACGGGAAGCTCCATGAACGAGATCAACGATCAAGCAGGCACCGTGGCGAACCCCGCGGAAATGTCGCGCGCCGTCGCGAACATTGCCGAACGCAGCCAGCGCCTGGTTCGCGAATTCATCGAGCGCCAGCAGCTCGAAGCTGCCAACGGCGGCGACTCCCAGAGCGCCGCGGATACCGTCAACATCGCCTCGGCATTCCTGGAGATGACGACCAAGCTGATGGCCGATCCCGGTCGGCTGTTCCGCGCTCAGGTCAACCTGTGGAACGACTATCTTCGGCTATGGCAGCGCACGACCGAGCGCCTGCTCGGCGTGGAGACCGCCGTGCCGGTGATCGAGCCGACGGATTCCGACAAGCGCTTCCGTGACCCGCTGTGGGAAGACAACACGCTGTTCGACTTCATCAAGCAGTCGTATCTCTTGAGCGCGCGTTTTATGCAGTCGACGGTGCAAACTGTCGACGGCCTCGACCCGAAGGTGCTGCGCAAGGTCGATTTCTACACCCGCCAGTTCGTCGACGCGATGGCGCCCTCGAATTTCGTGATGACCAACCCGGAAGTCCTGCGGGCGACCGTCGAGAGCGGCGGCGAAAACCTGGTCAGGGGCCTGACCAACATGCTCGACGATCTCGAGCGCGGAAAGGGCAAGCTTTCGGTCAAGATGATCGACGCGGAGGCCTTCAAGCTCGGCGAGACGATCGCTGTGACGCCGGGAAAGGTCGTGTTCCAGAATCCGCTGTTCCAGCTGATCCAGTATACGCCGACGACGGAGAAGGTCC
>CAIUCF010000311.1 GCA_903897565.1 uncultured Rhodospirillales bacterium
ATGCGCCGCTCGCGGTCCCGCCGGAGAGCACCTGAAGCCCCGATACGGTCGCGGAGACTTCCGTCCCCCCGGCGAGGACATCCTCCTCGCCACCTGCGGAAATGATCGTTCCGCTTGCCGTCGAGCCGAGATCGACGGACATGAAGCCGCCGCCGAGAATCACGACCTCGGTCGTTCCGTTCGAGAAATCTACAATCTGGCCGCTGGATATGATCAGGCCCATCGTCACAACCTCAGCCTTGAATCGGTATCACCGAGCGGGCTGCGTCGAGACGACCGGAGACACCCCGAACGACGCGTATGGTAACCAAGTGTGGAGACACCCGATATATCAATCTCAGCGATCCCGCATGGTCACCCGCTGCGCCGGGCCGCGCGGAAGCTTAGTCCCTTGACGCTCGACGTCTGCCATCGGCATGGCAGGGTCGTGACCTGCGAGCGCGATGCCTCCCGCCTGACGCCGACAGCCTGTGCATCCGGCGGCAGCCGCTCCCGTGGCGGCGCGGCTTGTGCGCGACCCCGCACGACCAGCTTTCCCCATCCTATCCGAAGGCGGAAATACGCGACCGAACTCCCAAGGTCACGGCCAGCAGACGTTGGTATGCGTTGAGACGATGGTTCGCCGAACGCCGAGCCCCGAAAGCGGCGTCCGCCGTCACACCAGCAGTGCGATGGAGGTCGCCATCCGCTCGCATTGCCGGCGGATGTCCGGCACCGCGATGATTTCCCAAAACATGCCCTTGGTAAGCGGGCCGACGGCGAACAACCGCCCGGAGATCTCGCCCTGGCCATTCTTGATGGCGCCGTTGACGGTGACGTCGAGACCGAGCCGCAGCGGATCCGGCCGGGCCAGACCATGATCGAGCAGATAGCGCATCAACGGATCCGTGACCCGGTCAAAATCGCAGCCCGGGCCCGAGCAATTGACGATCCGGGCTACGTCGAGGGTGACGGGTAGGCGGCTGAAACGACGGGTGAAATGGACCCGCGCCTCGCTGTTTCCCGGCTGGATCTCGCCGATCCGTCCTGCGTGGATCGTCAGCTGGCCGCTGTGCCGACAGGTCTCGATCCGCGCGGCAACGGCCGGCGCCATCCGGTGGCGATGGATATCCCACCATGGCCGCAGGTGACGCAGGAACCGGGCACGATCCGCGTCCGGCAGCGCCAACCAGAGATCCTGGGTAAAGGGGCGAATCGAATCGACGATGGGCTGCCAGGGCAGCCCCGCCGATTGCGCCGCTCGCCCGTGGCGACGCAGGCGGCGCGTCAAGGCGACGAGGCGGGTCGGGAAATGGCCCGGGCGTGGTGGCGCCGCCAAGCCGGGATCGGCATGCCGGGCCGGTAGCAATCCGCGCCGCGACAGCGCGTGAATCGGGCCGCGGTGGCCTTGATCGAGCAGACTGATCACGCTGTCGACCATGGTCAGCCCCGTGCCGATGATCAGCACCGGGGCTTCGGGATCGAGATCCGCCCAAGCTGCGGGATTCCAGGGATCCGGCTGGTACAGGCCGGAGTCGGTCAGGGTCGCCGGGATGTCGGCGGGCGCCTCGGGTGGGAAATGCCCGGTCGCCACGACCACGAGCTCAGCGGCGAGTTGGCGACCGCGATCGAGCCGCAAGGTCACGCCCTGTGCCTCCTCCTCCAGCGCGAGGACACGGCCTCGAACCAGCCTGAGCCGGCGCTGGCCGGCGTCCTGGCCGATCTCGCGGTTCAGCAGATCGCGGATATAGGCGCCATAAGCACCCCGTGGCGCATAGGTGCCGGCGCCGCAATCCCTGAGCGCGGGAGCGGCTTTCTGCTGTCCGTGCAACCACTCCAGGAAATCGTCCGGCCGGTCGTGAAAGGCGCTCATGCGTCCGGCCGCCACGTTCAAGAGATGATTGGCGTTGCCGGTCGCGTAGGCGGTGCCGAGCCCGAACTGGTTGTTGCTTTCGATCAAGACGATGGAGGCCGAGGCCGGACACCGACGTAGCAGATGGAGAGCCAGCAATGTGCCGCTGAATCCGGCACCGACGATTGCTATGGTAGCCATGGTGCAGATTCCCAAATCCGCCTTCACCATGCAAGGCGCGCGATGACGCGGTTAATCACGATTTCGAAGCGCGGTCACGGTGGTGTGATCGCGACGGCCGCCCTTCCCGATCGACGACGAGCGTCCTGGCCTAAGGCCGATGGCGCGTCGCGGAATCAGCTTTTACGATCCGGCAATATCACAATTTACTCGCTGTTATAACGAACGTCGTCAAGAGAGAAGGCGAGATTCCGGAAATCCTCGTGCGACGCAGCCTACTTCTAGGCGCCGCCTTAAAACAGCTGCGCCGGCTCCCGAAAGTGAGGCTGTGCATCTCGATTGGACCGTGACGGATAAACCCGGCTCCTGCCGTGCGGCAGCCCAGTCCCGATCGGCTGTACGGGAACGAACTCGGAATGACTGCTCCAGAACCATCTCCGCTGTCGCGCCGCGGGAAGCGCCGTGAACCGCGGTGGCTGATGGTTGATTTGCGTCAACGCTTCCGCTCGCGTCGGCCGGTAGTTTGGGACGAAACTCGAAGCGAGAGGAAACCAGGAAATGACGTCACCGATGTACGTCCGCTGGTTCCAGGGGCTGCGGCTCGGCAATGCGCCGCTGGTCTGTCGAAAGAAGTGCACCCATGGGTGAACTCGCCTGATGGACTCGATCATTTCCTCCGCTCGATCGTTGCGGCAATGAAGCAACCCTCGCAACGTCTATTCCGCAGCGCGGCGATTGAACGGCTCGCCTCTCCGGACCAACTCGATCAACTCGTCGGCGTCACGCGGCCGATAGACTGGATCGCCGCCTTGGTGATGGCTGCGGCCATATTCCTGCTGGTCCTCTGGGGGTTTTTGGGTCGGGTGCCGACCCGGGTGGTCGGAAGCGGCATTCTCATCGACGAGGGCGGGAGGATCGCAGAAGCTGACGTCGTCGCCGGCGGTCGACTCGCGTCGATCGATGTAGCGGTAGGCGCCCCGGTCGCTCAGGGCCAGACGGTCGCCCATATCGAGCAGCCCGACCTGCTCGCGCAATACGATCTCGCGGTCAGCCTCCGGCAGCAACGGATCCGCGAATATGATGATCTCAGCGCGGCGACGGAACGGGAACTTCGAATGCGCGCCGCCGCGGCAACAGCGCGCAGGGCTGGTCTCGAACAGGCCGCAGCGGCGGCCACGGCTCAGGCGACGACCCTTGCCGAGGAAATCAGGACCCAGGCCGCGATGATCGATCAAGGCCTGGCGACCCTGCCCGACCTGCAGCAATTGCGGTTCCAGTTAGCGGCCGCCCGCCAGCGGGTCACGGACGCCCATAACGAAATCCTGACGTTGCAGGCCGACAGCGCGATCCACGACGGCAAGCGCCGCCATGAACTGCTCGAGGCGCAGGGCGGTGTCGATGACGCCCGCCGGCAGGCCGCGGTGCTTTCTGAAAGGCTCGCGCGCGACACGCGGATCGTGAGCCCGATCTCCGGGCGGGTGGTGGAGATCAAGGCATCGACCGGTACGGTGCTTGCCCCGGGGATGCCAATCGTAGCAATCGAGAGCGCGCGATCGCGCTTGCGATTGCGTCTTTATCTTCCCGCCGAAACCGGCAAGGGCGTGCTGCCGGGCATGGATGCACGGGTCGAACCGGCGACGGTCCAGCGCGACGAATTCGGGACTCTGGTGGGACGGGTCGAGTCGGTATCACAATACCCTGAGACGGCCGAGGCAATGGGGGCGGAGCTGCACAATCCCGGTCTTGTCGCCCAGCTCAGCCGCGATGGCGTGCTGTATGGTTCGGTGATTGCTCTCGTTCCCGATCCCAGCACGGCAAGCGGCTATCGCTGGTCTTCCGGTCGCGGCCCGCCCCAGCAAATCAGCTCGGGGACGCTGGCGCGGGCCGAGATCACCATCCGGGAACGGCGCCCCATCGATCTCATCATCCCCCTCGTCAAGCGACTGGGCGGAGGCGGGAGTTGACCGACACGCCCTTGGAGCGAAACGGCATCAGAGCGCAAATCGCCGCGACCCTGCACGGGCTCGTGGTATCACTGTCCTCGCCGCGCGGTCACATCAGGCGCACGCCCACAATCCTGCAGATGGAGGGCGTCGAGTGTGGGGCGGCCTCCTTGGCGATGATTCTCGCCTATTACGGGGTCTGGGTTCCGCTCGAGCAGCTGCGGGTCGCGTGTGGCGTGTCGCGCGACGGCAGCAAGGCCAGCAATCTGGTAAAGGCGGCCCGCGGGTTCGGCCTGAACGCCCGCGGGTTCCGCAAGGAACCGGCAACCCTGGCCGAGTTGCCGATGCCTTGCATCATCCATTGGAATTTCAATCACTTTGTGGTCCTAGAAGGATTCGACAAGGAGATCGCGCATCTCAATGACCCGAGCCGTGGACGACGCCGGGTGACAATGAGCGAACTCGGCGAGTCCTTTACCGGGGTCGTTCTCGCCTTCGAACCAGCCGAGGAATTCAAGAAATCAGGCAAGAGGCCCGCCGCGTTCGCGCTGCTCGGGCACCTGCTCGTTGGATCCCGGCGGGCGACGCAACTGCTCCTCCTGGTCAGCGTGATGTTGGTCGTCCCCGGAATCCTGATTCCCGGGTTCACCAAGATATTCGTCGACGACATTCTCCTGCGCGGAAACAAAGCCTGGCTCGTACCTCTGCTGGTCGGGATGGCCCTCGCCGCCGTAGCGAACTCCCTGGTCACCGCGCTCCAGCAATCGCTGCTTCTTCGACTCCAGACCAAGATCGCCGTCACGATGGTGACCCGGTTTCTCTGGCACGTGCTGTCGCTGCCGATCGAATTCTTTCACCAGCGTCACGCCGGGGACATCGCGGCCCGGGTGGGCTCGAACGAACGGATCTCGCGTCTGCTTGCCGGGGGACTTGCAACCAACACGCTCAATCTGGTTTCGCTCGTGTTCTTCGCCAGCGTCATGACGGTCTACGACCCGTTGCTCGCGGGTCTCGCCATTGGGATTTCAGTCCTGAATGTCGTGATCGTCACCGTCGTCAACCGGCGCCGCGACGAACTCAATAGCGGCCTGGCCGTAGAGCGCGGCAAGCTCAATGGGAGCACGGTTGGCATCATTCGCACGATCGAGACCGTCAAGGCGGGCGGGCTGGAGAACGATGCCTTCGGACGTTGGGCCGGCTACCAGGCCCTAGTCCTCAATGCGGAACAGAAACTCGGACTCTACACGGCAGCCACCGAGATCTTTCCACCTCTGTTTGCCGCCCTGACGACTTCGTCAGTGCTCGCGCTCGGCGGCTTGCGCGTTATCCATGGCGACCTCACCATCGGCGAACTGGTCGCGTTTCAATCGCTCAGCCTCAGTTTTGCAGGCCCAATCACCGCATTGGTCCAGTTCACAGGCAGTTTCCTTACCATCAAGGGCGATCTCGCCCGGATCCAAGATGTCTTCAACTATCCGATTGCCCCGGCTTTGCCCCCGCGTCTCGACATGCCTCCGAAGCTCACTGGACGGATCGAGATCACCGACCTTCGGTTCCGTTATTCGCCACTCGAACCCGCGATCATCGACGGCTTCTCCTTGACCATAGAACCTGGATGGCGGGTCGCCCTCGTCGGGGCTTCAGGGAGCGGAAAATCAACGATAGGCCGGCTGATCACAGGCCTTTGCCCGGCCACCGAAGGCGAAATCCGGTTCGACGGCGTGCCGCTGGGCGAGGTGCCGCCTGCTGTCTTCGCCACCTCGGTCGCCTATGTCGATCAGGACGTCTTCCTCTTCGAAGGTACGGTCCGGGAAAACGTGACGCTTTGGGACGCCGAGATTGCGGAGACGGCGCTGACCCGGGCCTTACGGGACGCCGCGATCGAGGCCGAGATCGCCACGCGCCCCGGCAATTACGACAGCCGGCTTCAAGAGGGCGGCACCAATCTTAGCGGTGGGCAACGCCAGCGGATCGAGATCGCCCGGGCCTTGGTCGGCGACCCGACGATCCTCGTCCTGGACGAGGCGACGGCGGCGCTCGACCCCGCCACGGAAAAGCTGATCGACGACAATCTGCGCCGCCGCGGCTGCACCTGCATCATCATTGCCCATCGCCTGAGTACGATTCGAGACTGCGATGAGATCGTGATGCTCGAGGCCGGCAAGATCATCGAGCGCGGCACCCACGACGAATTGAACCGCAAGGACGGCGCGTATGCCCGGCTGGTGGCGCTGGCATGATCGATCCCGCCCCGCCGCCCATGGCGCTGGACGCCCGGCATCCACTGCGCCTCGATCGACCTGGGCTCGCCATGATCGTGGCAACAGGGATCGTCGATATATTCGCGCAACGGTATTCCGGTGATCGCGCTGACGGGCCGCGCACCCACCTCTTCAGGGTGGAGACAGGAGATCTCCTGCTGGGCCTGGCGCCCTCCAAGGCGCATCCCGACGAATCTCAGATCGGGATCCTCGCGGTGGGCGGGCCAGGCAGTACGGTGACCGAGATCGGCCACGCCCGGCTCCCAGAGGCGGCCCTGATCGAGGCTTGGCTGCTCAGGTTGAGCGCTGCGATCGCCTGCGACGGCACCATGACGGTCCGGGCGGAGGCCGGAACGACGGTCGGGCTCTTACCGAGCCAGCGGCTCATCGCACCCTCGCACGGAGTCGCCTGGGCTACGGTCGAGAGCGGACGGATCCGCATCATGGCCTCGTCGGCGATTTGGACAACGGATGATGGTCCGCTCCCGCTCGCAGCCGGCGTCTGGATCGAGGCGGCGGAAGCGTCGAGCCTGGTGTTGACCGGAAGTGAGGCGCTTTCCGAGGAGAAATTGTGGAGGGCGCTCGACCGCTTTCACGGAACTGCGGTGACCATCCTGGAACAACGCTTCGCCGAGGCCACAGGAGTCGACGCCCTCCGCTTGCAGCGGCATTCCGCCGAAGCCGTGGTCCAGACAGATCGCATGCTGCGCGATCTTGCCCAGACAATTCTGTCGCATGGGGAGGAACCTGCTGCCGAGCCGGAGCTTGAGGAACCTCTGGTTGCTGTGTGCAGGCTCATCGCACACGCTCTCGGCGGCGAAATCGAGCGGCGACCCTGCCGCTCGGCAAATAGCAAGCCAGGAGACGTCGAGGCAATCATGCGTTCGGCCCATCTCCGGGTACGCCGAATCCTCCTCCGGCCTGGGTGGTGGCGGCGCAACTCCGGCCCCCTGATCGCATGGCTGGGCGAGGCAGAACAACCAGTGGCGCTGTTGCCAGCCTCTTCGCGGCGATATCTGATGGTCGAGGCCGGCTCGGAGACTGGGCGTCCCGTCGACGAGGAACTCGCGACGTCCCTGTCAGCTATCGCACTTACTTTCTACCGGCCATTCCCCGACGGCAGGCTCTCGGCGATGCGGCTGCTGCGCTGGAGTGCCGATGTCGCCCGCGGCGACCTGACACGATTATTGCTCGGTGGCGGCGCGATGGCGCTCCTGACCCTGGCCGGCCCGGTGATCACCGCGGTCATCGTCGACGCGGTCATCCCCCGTGCCGATCTCGGTCAACTGACATTTTGCGCGGTGGCGCTGCTGGCGAGCGCGATCGGCGTTGCAGGGTTCCAGGCGGTCCAGGGCATCGCGACGCTCCGATTGAGCGGCGAACTTGACCGGCTCCTTCAGGCAGCCGTGATCGATCGCCTGCTGCGCTTGCCGATCGCCTTCTTCGCCCGCTACGTCGCCGGCGACCTTGCCGACCGAGTACTGGGGATCGAGGATATTCGGCAGGTCCTGACCGGGCGCGCCGTAGGCGGGCTGCTTGCCGGGATCTTCTCGGTGCTCAGTATCGGCCTCATGTTCTGCTTCGCCCCAAGGCTCGCGGCCACCGCCCTGGTCCTTGCCGCGATCGACGGCGCGGTGATCGGCGCCGTATCGGCTCGGCGCCTGAGCCATGAACGCAGCCATTTCGACCTCCAAGGCAAGTCGTTCGGACTCGTGCTGCAGTTCCTGACGGGGATCGGCAAATTACGGGTGGCCGAGGCGACGACTCGGGCACTGGCGATCTGGACCGAGGTATTTTCGCGCCAGAAGCGCCATTTCATCGCCTCGCGTCTGGCCGCCAACAGCCTGGCAGCGTTCGAGGCGGGATTTCCGACTCTCGCCAGCCTGATTCTATTTGCCGACGCGCTCCATGGCGGCGCCGGGAGCGACTCCCCGGACCCGGGGCGCTTCCTTGCCTTCTTCGCTGCCTTTGGTCAATCCCTGGCCGCGATCTCCAGCCTCGCAGATGCCATCGGCGAGACCTTGGTGGCAGTGCCGTTCTTCAACCGTCTCCAACCGGTCCTCGACGCCCCCCTCGAAACCGCCGACGCCCGGGAGGCCCCGGGCGAGCTCTCCGGGTCGGTGGAACTCAGCCAGGTGAGCTTCCAGTATCTGGAAACCGGCGCGCCAATCCTGGATGGTTTCTCTATCCGCATCGCGAGTGGCGAATATGTCGCCCTGGTTGGTCCCTCGGGCAGCGGGAAATCCACGATCTTCCGGCTCCTTCTCGGCTTCGAGAGGGCGCAGTCGGGAACCATCCTGTTCGATGGCCGGCCGGTCGACGCGCTCGACATCTCGGCGCTCCGTCGCCAAATCGGCGTCGTCCTGCAGAACGGCAAGCTGACCTCTGGGAACATATACGAGAACATCTGCGGTGCCGTGCTCGTGCCGGTCGAGCAGGCCTGGGAGGCCGCGCGCGATGCCGGGCTCGACGCCGATATCGAGGCCATGCCGATGGGCATGTATACGGTCATCACGGAGGGGATGAACGCCTTGTCCGGTGGGCAACGACAACGCCTCATGATTGCTCGCGCCCTCATCCATCGCCCGAGGATGCTGCTGTTCGATGAAGCGACCAGTGCTCTCGACAATCGCACCCAAGCGATCGTCAGTGCGTCGCTCGCGCGCCTCAACGTGACCCGCATCGTCATTGCCCACCGACTCAGCACGGTTCAGGACGCCGATCGGATCATCGTGCTCTCAGCTGGGCGGGTCGTGCAGGCGGGGACGTTTTCGGAACTATCCAACTCACCCGGCCTGTTCGCGGAACTGGCTGGGCGCCAGTTGGTCTGATCAAGCGACCTGTGGAGGGAAGATCATGCGCAAGGTCCTGTATATTTTCGGATTGCTGACCGATGCCGATATTGCGTGGATGGCTTGCACCGGGACCAGACGCTTTGTGGAAGCGGGTGAGATCGTGATCCATGAGGGCGTTCCCGTCGCCAGCGTGATCTTCTTGCTCGAAGGCGAGTTTATCGTCACGGCCAAGGGCGTTGGCGAGGTTGCTCGGCTGAGTACCGGGGAGATCGTCGGGGAAATGTCATTCGTCGATTCGGCTCCGCCCTCAGCCACGGTCACCGCCCATGGCCGCTGCCTCGCCCTCTTCATCGACAAGCAGGCGTTGACCGAGAAGCTCGAAACCGATGTCAGTTTCGGGTTCCGGTTCTTCCGGGCGCTCGCGGTGTTCCTCGCCGATCGCCTGCGCGATACGGTGCGACGTCTAGGTTACGGGCAGGCAGGGTCGCTCGAGAGCGAGGAAATTCTGAAGGACGAACTCGACATGACCGTGCTCGACAACGTGTCGATGGCGGGCGACCGGTTTCGTCGAATGTTGAAGCTCCTTGGCGGCCCGAGCTGAAATGCCGGCCGCTGCCCCCCTGATCGGGACCGGAGCGCGGCGAGGACTGTCCTCTGTTCTCGCCGCCCTGCTTGCCGGCTGCACCCTCGGACCGGATTTCAAGCCGCCGCAGCCGCCAGTCGCTGCGAACTTCGCCGTAGGGATTGACAGCGAGCTTGCGAACCCCGGCAGCGAGGCCGTCCGCCAACGCCTCGATTACGCCCGCCAGTTGTCACGCGATTGGTGGCAATTGTTCCACAGTCCTGCGCTCGATTCCCTGGTCGCAAAGGCACTCGCCGGCAACCAGAGCCTGGACGCAGCGCGGTCCACCCTGGCCAGGGCGCGGGCGACCGCGGCGGAGGCGCTCGGCGGACGATATCCTCAAGTCGATTTCCCCGCGAATGCAAGCCGCCTGAAGACCAGCCTCCTCTCGGAAGGTATCAACGCCCTCGGCCCTACCGCCAATAATTTTGCCATCGGTCCGACAGTGAGCTACGCCCTCGATCTGTTCGGTGCGGGACGTCGACTTGTCGAGAAGCAGAACGCTCTGGTCGCGTTTCAGCGCTATCAGCTTGATGGCGCCTATCTCGCCGTGACCGGGAATCTGGTGCGGAACGCGATTACCGTCGCCGCCTTACAGGCACAGATCGACGCCGCCCAGTCCGTGGTAGAGGACGACAAACAGATCCTGACGAATCTGGATCGACTGGTCAGGCTTCATTACCGAAGCCGCGTGGAGCTGGAGGCCGCGCGAGCCCGACTCGCCTCCGATCAGGCTATCCTGGCGGTACTGCATGTCGAGCAGGGGCTCGCCACAGACCAGTTGGCCATCCTCACCGGCGCGATACCCGACGCCCCGCAGAAGACCGCGCTCACCTTCGAGGGATTACAGCTACCCTCGCCGATACCGGTGGGCGTTCCTTCGACACTGGCACGCCGGCGTCCGGACGTGTGCGCCGCCGAAGCTCAGCTCCATGCCGCCAGTGCCGCCGTCGGCATCGCAACGGCCCAACTATACCCCAGCCTCACCTTGTCGGCAGGTTTGACCCAGGAATCCCTCTCCGCCAGCACGCTGATGACCAGCTCGGCAACGGGCTGGATCGCGGCCGCCGGCGTCGCCGCGCCGCTTTTCCACGGCGGGGCACTGCGTGCCCGAAAGCAGGGCGCGATCGAAGACTACAAGATTGCTTACGCCGATTATCAGCAGACTGTGCTCCAAGCTTTCGCCCAGGTCGCAGACTCGCTCCAGGCACTGGATCAGGATGCGCAGTTACTCGAGACGCAGCGAAGACTGGTGCGTGCCGGCGAGGCCGACCTGGATGCGTCACGCGCGCTGTTCGCCGTCAAACGGGTCGACATCCTGCGGATCCTCACCTCGCAGCACGATCTGGACCAGGCCCGGCTGCGGTATCTCCAAGCAGAATCCGGACGCTACCTTGACACCGTCCAGCTCTTCGGTGCCCTGGGCGGGGGCTGGCTCGACCGGCAATGACGATGATCGTGTCGCGCAGAAATCGTCACATCTGCCGCGCTGCGAAGGTCTCCGCCGATGCCAGGCATTCGTCGAAATCCCGCCGCAGTCCTTGGATCGGCGGCGCGAAGGCGCCACGACTGAGACATTCGCCCTCGCCGTCGAACAGGTCTCCGGTACCGGAATCGACTAGGAAATAGGGGATGTCGAGCCGGGCCAGAGCTGCTTGCTCCGCCTCTTCGACACGGCGCCAGACGTGCCCTGCGAGGCATGGGTCGTTATAGCGGGCGAGACGAGCAATGAGGTCTCCCGGCGGCCAGGCCCTAGCCAGCGGCCCAGCAGAAAGCATTGCTCTTACGACCGCTTCATACATGCTGGTCGGCCGCAGCACGACACGAGAGCGCAACGATGCCAGCAGGTCCAGCGGTCCATCCGGCGCAAGAAAGGCAGCGCGTCGCTCACGTAAGAATAGGGCCATCGCCGCGACACCCCGGCGGACAGCCTCGCCATGCGCAGACATATACCGGGTCTGGCGATGCAGCCGCGGCCAATGTCGGGCATGGATATCGTCACGCGCACCATCGAACCCGGCATAGGTGATGGTCTGGCCGTTGGGCCCGACGACCTGCCGGGGAAACAGTTCCGTCGCCATCAGATCGTGCCTGGGACTGGCCATGATCCGCGGGTGGACGAGCGTCTCGGCATCCACGAGGATCGGATGGACACCGCTTGCGACCAGATTTTCACAGCGGCAATCGGTGGCGCCGAGCACGGCGAACAGACAGGCCAGCATGCCGAGGTGGCGGTAGAATTCATCGACCTCCGCGACACTCCGGCAGGGTCGCCGGTCGACGAAGGTCAGCCAACCATGACCATCTCCGTCGACGACCCGGGGCAGTCGCGGCGCATAGGGTGCGCCGGACCGCGTCAGCCACTCCGAGATCCCGGCGAGCCTCGCCTCCATGGCGACGGGACGAGGCTTGTAGATCAGACGCGTGCCATCCGCGAATTCCAGCCGGCTCACGCTCTTTCGCCGGTTATGCGGATCCGAAAGCCCGAGGTCGAAGGCGGTTGGCGTGCCCAGGGGACAATCGCGCCCGAACGCCGCAGCGATGGCATTTTGTGCCGCGGCATAATGATCCAGCATGGCGTCGCATGCGGCGATTTCCTGCGACACGACCGTCGCCACAAGCGGTTCGAGCGCCGGCAATCGCGCAAACAGTGCGTCCCGAACGCGCGCTTCCGCCAGCGGCTCGCTGGCAGCTGCCTGCTCCTGGGCAAGCCAATGCGCCTGAACGATATCGCCGACCACCACGCGCAACCGCAGCGCCAACGCCGCTTCAGCCGCCCCCTTTATCCCAGATCTCCAGTCTATCCCGATGCGGCGCAGCCAGTCGGGTACGCGTTCCATCATCCTCGTCCATTCCCTCGACGCTGCAGCATATCGGGGCGCTCTCGCCCGATCCGATGGAGTTTCCGGTCCTGTCATCCAGCGCAGGATGCGTTCAGGTCGACCTGACCTGATCGGCCCCTACGCCACGGGTCCCTATCGGAGTCCGGTTCGGGCGACGCGGCCTTTACATAGGTTAAGGACGGCCCGCGCAGACCGAACATGATCAGTTCGTCAGGTAGAGCCGTCGGCAGATCCGCTCCGGTAGGGCCGTAGCTTCGGGCTCCGAACCGCAGGAGGCATAGGTCGGTGGACCAGAGCCGAAAGGAGAAAGGGGGGCGCATGAATTCTTTCTGTAACATCGCTGCCGCCACGATCGATCGGCAACCGCTGAGTCTGCGTCGCGTTCTCGCCCGCGCGGCTTGGCGTGGAGAACTCCAGTTTCTCGAAAATGCTATCGATTCCGAGATCCTGCGCCGTGCAGTCTCTCGCTTCGGAATCCGGGCCACGACAGACGAGCTGGAAACCGCGGCGACCAGTTTCCGCCGCGAGCGCGGTCTGCTCAAGGCCGCCGACATGCATCGCTGGCTGGCGGATCATGGCTGGACGGCCGATGATTGGCAGGCTTATCTCGAAGAATCCGTAGAGGAGCGGCTTCTGCGAAATGCCGTGATCCGGGATCGGATCAATCCGTATTTCCTCGAGCATTCGTCGGAATACGAGGCTGTCACATTTTCACAGATCAAGGTTGCCGACGCTCCAACCGGCGAGGCGCTGTGGCAGCGCCTGCATGAGGGATCGGCTGAATTCCATGATCTGGCGCGCCGGTATTCAATCGAGTTGCTCACCCGACCGATGGGTGGCTATGTCCCGGCAGCCACCCGCCGAGACATAGCCCCGGCGGTCGCCGCGGCGGTGTTCGCGGTGCCGGTCGGTGAGTTGGTCGGCCCGATCGAGGTCGAGGACGGCTGGCTTCTGGTAACGGTGGAAGAGCATTTCCCGGCCAGGCTCACCCCCGGTTTGTATGAAGAAATCGGCGCACAACTCTTTGCCGCCTGGCTCGCCGAGCAGCGGGCTCAGGCAGTGATCGAGCGACCGCTGCTCCAGCATCTCGGCGGCGCGAATTCTCAGGATGAGGCCTTGTCTGAGGCAGGGGGACAGGCCGACAGCATGACGACACCCTGCAGTCCCGAGGTGGCACACCATCTCGTTTGAAGAAGAGGCAATATCATGACCACGAACAAAGACGACAAGAAGAAAGCCA
>CAIUCF010000312.1 GCA_903897565.1 uncultured Rhodospirillales bacterium
ACCAGCTTGCCGTTCAACCACAGCATCGCCTCAGCCCTCCCCCTCGACCTGCCCGCCCAGGACCTGCAGCAGCGGCGCCAGCTTGACCCGCATCTCGTCATACTCCCCAGCCGGATCGGAATCGGCGACGATGCCGCCGCCGGCCTGGGCGATGACCCGGTCCGGGGTCAGCGCCAGGGTCCGGATCACGATGCTCGAATCCATCGCGCCGTCGAAGCCCAGCCACAGGATCGCTCCGCAATAAGCGCCGCGCCGCGACACTTCGCACTCGTCGATGATTTCCATCGCCCGGATCTTCGGCGCACCGGTGACCGAGCCGCCGGGGAAACTCGCCCGCAGCAGGTCGACCGCGCCCAATTCCGGGCGCAGCTGCGCCGTGACAACCGAGACGAGATGGTGGACGCTGGCGAAACTCTCCAGCGCCAGCAGCGACGGCACCGCGACGCTGCCGGTGACCGCGACCCGGCCGATATCGTTGCGGATCAGATCGACGATCATCAGATTCTCGGCGCGATCCTTCTCGCTGCCGAACAATTCGACACGCGCGGCGTCATCGTCGCGGGCGATGGCGGAACGCGGTCGCGTGCCCTTGATCGGGCGCGCCTCGATCCGGCGATCACGGCCAAGCGACAGGAATCGCTCCGGCGAGGCGCTGGCCAGGGTCAGCGCCGCGCCGCAGCGCAGATAGGCGGCGAAGGGGCCGGCACTGAGCCTCCGTAACGACCGATAGGCCGCGAAGGCATCGAGGCTCTCGGGCCGCGCGGCCTGGAAACGCATCGTGAAATTGGCCTGAAAGATATCCCCCGCCCGGATATGCTCGAGGATGCGGCCAATGCGCTCGTGATAGGCCTGGCGATCGAGATCGGCCTGCCAGGACACCACCGGCAAGACCCCGGCATCGCCAGGCGCCGCGGCTGCCAGCCGGACGAGACAGGCGGCGAGCCGCGCCCCGGCCCGGTCGCGTCGTCGCGCGGGATCGGATTCCGGCAAGCCTGATGACAACACCCAGGCCCGCCGTTCGACGACGTCGAAGGCGATGACGAGGTCGTAGAAACCGAGCGCCATTTCCGGCGCGCCGTCGCCGGGATGGCGCTGCGGCAAGCGCTCGACATAGCGACCCAGCTCGTAGCCGAGGAAACCCATCGCCCCGCCGGCGAAGGGGACCGGCGCCTCGGCCGGGTTCCGGTATCGCCGCAACAGCCCGTCGAGGATGGTGAACGGATCCCCGACGATCGCTTCGCGATCCAGACGAACCTCGCCATCGACGACATCGAGGACCTGGAACGGCGACACGCCGATATAGCTGAAGCGCGCGCGGGGATCGCCCGCCGCCGCGCTGTCGAGAAAGGCCAGCCGCGGATCGTCGGCCCAGAGGGCGCAGACGCCGACCGGATCGCGATAGCCGATTTCCTCGATCAGCAGCATCGCGGGTTACGCGCTGATCTCATGGACACCGGTTTGCGATGCGGTCTGGAGCAGCGGAAAGCGACCGAGCCGGCCGAAGACGAGCTCCCCGGCATAGCCGCTGATGCCGATGGTCTCGCGGAAGATATGGCCGATCTCGGCCTGCAGTTCGGGCTCGAGGGCCTGCGTCGTCCTGACAGCGAGATCGAAGCGTCGCTCCCGCACCAGCCCATCGAACTGCAGCGGGCCGAGGCGCCTCAGCTCGATTTCGACCACGAAGCGCTGACCCGCGGCCGCCGCCGCGCTGCCATCGCCCTCGACCTTAGCCTCGGCCAAGCGCTGATAGAGCCGGGCCGGCTGCAGCGACTCGACCCCGAGATAGGGTAGGACAGTCACCTTCCAGCCACCGGGATCGGCCGGCAGAGTCTGGCTTCCGATCGCCTCGGCCTCGCTGTCGAGTTTCTCGCGCACATCGCCATGATCGAGCGCGTCAAGCGCGGCGCGCGCCGGCGATTCGGCCCAGCGTTTCGGGGCGCCGCCGTGAACCCCGGCGAGGAAGCCGAAGATCAGCGCCGCCAGTTGCGCCCCCGGCTGCAGCACGAGGGCATCGGTCGCGGCTTTGGCGAGATTCGGCTGCAAGGTCGCCAGCACCGAAAGCGCCTGTTGCAGCGCGGTCTGCGGGACCGTGGCCATCGCATCGATGGACGCGGTCACACCGGCGCCGGCGATCATCGGATCGGCGATCTGGGGCGTCGCCACCGCCGCAATCGGCCGGGCAACGGCGGCGATGCGAAGATGAACCGCGCTCCCCACGGGGATTTGATCCTCGCCCTGCGGTAGCGCCAACGTCCCCACGGCGGTTTCCACCAGGGTTTCCGTGTTCGATCGCGGCGCGACCACCCTGCCCGCGAGCAGCGCGGCCTGCGGCGTGAATGCCGTCAGATCCGGCGCCTCGGGTGCCGGCGCGACGCCGGACGTCGCTAGTGCCGGCGTAGGCGTAGGCGTAGGCGTAGGCGTAGGCGTAGGCGTAGGCGTAGGCGTAGGCGTAGGCGTAGGGGATGACACGGATTCCCGCGGCGGCGCGATAGAGTCCCCAAGCCCGGAGCTCGACGGACCGGCGGGCGCAGCGGGCAACGCCGCCGTGGTCGGGTCCCGGAGCGGCTGCGGCGTCAGCGAAGTACCCGCGGGCAATGCTGCGGCGGCAGTGGTCGCGACACCCGGCGGCGCTGCGGCGACGGTCGGGTCGCGCGCTGCAATCGCGGGCGTCGGAGCCGGCGTCGTCGGTGGGATCGTGGGCGCGGGCTCGCCGGATGGCGGAGCGACCGCCGTTACGCTGAGCAGATAGCGTGTGCCGAGCACCGGCGCGCTTACGCCGGGCCGCGGCGGCGCGGTCCGCACCAGCACCGCGATGACGGGCGGCGCGGCAGGGTTCGGATCTGCCGTCTCGGCCGCAGCCGAGAGCGGCGCCCGCGCGGCGAGCGCGGCGCCGGTCGATCCCGGAATCACCACCGGACCGGAGTCGGCTTCCCGCCCCAGGGTCGCGACCAGCGCGCTGGCAATGCCGAAGCCGAGATCGGCGGAACTGCCCGGCCGCGCCGGGATGCTGGCGGAGCTGCCGGCGGGGCCGGCTTGGACCGTCGCCGTCGGGGCACCGTCCGCTGCGGCCTGACGGGCCGCGTTCCCGGCACGCGCCAGCAGTCCAGCGACCGCGCGTCCATCGACGGCGAGCAGCACCGCCTGTGGCGCCGGCACGATGGCGACCAGCCGCAAGGTGATCGTACTTCCGACCTCGATCGGCACTTCCGGTGGGTGGCGGAACGACAGCTCGGCGCCGGATGGTGTCTGCAGGAACACCGTCCCGTCGGGGCGGATTTCGGCGACCCTGCCGGTGATGATATTGCCGGGGCCGGACGCCGCATGCAGGACATCCGATATCGAGTTGGTCAACCGGTCCGGGCCGCGGGCATTGAGGATGCCGACGACCGTCGGCGTGCCGGTCACAGGATCTGTTCCCGTCGTCGCCGCGGCGAGCGCCGCGGGTATCGGCGGCGGCGGACCGGTCAGGCTCATCTCTCGCCCTCCGCGGCCGGATTATTGAGGAAAATCAGTAAGATCGCGGGAAGCATGCGCGACCTCGCGCTTCAGCGTCGCGGCGCCGCGGGATCGGGCGGAGAGCGCCGCCCGCCCGTCACAGGCTGCGAATCAGGCGCGTCGCAACCGCCTGGACATCCATCGCCGCTTCACTGTTGGGGAAACGGGTCAGCAGCGAACTCTGCTTGCGAATCGCCTCGCGGACATGGGGATCGCGGCGAATGATGCCGGCGAGCTCCGGCTCGATCTTGAGGAATTCCTTGCAGGCCTTCAACAGGATGGCATAGGTCCGCTCGCCCTCGCGGGTAGAAGACGCCATATTGACGACGATTCGCAGATCGGCGGTCGGGCGCTCCATCGCCGTGACTTTGATGAAGGCATAGGCGTCGGTAATCGCGGTCGGCTCGTCGGTCGTGACCACGAAGCAGGCCCGCGCCTGGGTCGCGAAAGACCGCACCGTGCGCTCGATGCCGGCGCCCATATCCATGATCACGCAGTCGTAATTGTTGGAGACGGTCACGATGTCGTTGCGGAGCTGGGCGAGCTTGCTCGGCGCGATCTGCGCCAGCGAGCCGGTGCCCGAGCGGCCGGCGATGATGTCGAAACCACCCTCGGGGTAATGCGTCGCCGCGCCCGCCAGGGTCGATTGACCGGCGAGCACCGTGCCGAGATCGCGCTTGGGCATGACGCCGAGCTGGACGTCGACATTGGCAAGGCCGAGATCGCCGTCGAACAGCAGGGCGCGCTTGCCGGCGCGGGCGAGCGCATGGGCGAGGCTGATGGAGAACCAGGTCTTGCCCACGCCGCCCTTGCCGGACGCGACGGCGAAGAGGTTTGAGCGAAGCGGGGCTGCACCGGGAGTCGGCTGGCGAAGATCGACGGGCATGATCATTGACGGAGACCTTGCGTGGCCGATTTCGCGTTCAACGCGGGGGACGATTCAGGCATCAATAAACTGGCAAGTTTCGAAGGATCCAACTGTATCAAACCATCATGCACGGCGGGTGTTACACTACAATCGCAGAACGGTAGCCGACCTGCGTAGGCTGCCGCAAGAATTCCGCCGAGACGTTGTACCATATCGAGCCGCGTCGCGATCATGCAACGCTGGAGT
>CAIUCF010000313.1 GCA_903897565.1 uncultured Rhodospirillales bacterium
GGCCAGCGGCGCGAGGTCGCCGTTGAATCGGGTGACCGTGGTCTCTGCGCTGTGGTCGATATCGAGCCGACGCTGTTCGATCCGTTGGAGAGGCTCGCGGACGAAACCCCAGCCGAACGGGATATCGTCGCGCGTCGAGACGCGGATCAATGAAATCGCGTTCCACCGCTCGAACAGGCTGGGGCTGGTCCAGAGCCCCTTCGACCAGACAAGGCCGAGATGCGGCAGGTCGTTGCGATAGGCGGCGCCCTGGATCACGGCGGCGGCCAGCAGCACCGCGGCGATCGCGTGCGCCCGTGGCAGCAGCGTCTTCGGCGCCATCAATGCCGCCGAGACGGCGGCAAGGCCGCCGATGGCGAACAGGATCGTGACGGGATCCAGCCAGAACAGAATTGCCGTGATGCCGATGCAGCCGAGCGCGGCGCCGATCAGGTCGGCGGCATAGAGCGCGCCGATCCGGACCGGCGATTGCGTCAGCATGAGCGCGACACACAACCCACCGAACGTGAACGGGACCGCGAACATCATCATCGAGATCAGCGCCGCCTTTTCCACCGCCTCCTGCGACAGCGCCAGCGCCGCGTGCAGGAGCCTCGGCAGATAGAGGAACAGCAAACCGGCCGCGACGCCGGATACGGCGAAGCCGAGTGCCGCTTGGCCCCAGTTGTCGGCGAGCCGGTCCGGCGCATAGCGCGCTGGGTCGACGAATACCCGCACGGCGCCGATGGTCAATCCGAGCATCGCCAGGGAGATCCCGGCGAAAGCGAAATGATAGAAGAACACCACGCTGAACAAACGGGTGAGGATCACCTGATAAGCGAGCAACACGAGGGAAATAAGGAAGATCGCGACCAGCTGGGTGCGATCTCTCGGCAGACTCGACATGCGCTCAGTTCCCGGGAGGAGAGGGGGCTGCCCGCGGCGGCCGAAGGAGATAGGGCCGACACGATGGCCGATTCGCGAGACCGCGGCAAGTTTGCCGCGAGCGTTCAATGGTCCGCAAGTATCGGGTGGATGCCGTTCGGCAGCAGCAACCACCAGCTGCCGCGTCCTTTCATCTCGCCGGCATGGCGTTCGGCTTCCGCACCGAAGCCGAAGAAGATGTCGCCGCGCACGGGGCCCTTGATCGCACCGCCGGTGTCCTGGGCGACGAGCAGCCGGCGCAGCCGGCCTGAGGGATCGATCGGGTCGCTGGTGTCGAGCCAGACCGGCACGCCATAGGGGATGAAGGCGGGATCGATCGCGAGGCTGCGCCCCGGCGTCAGCACCACCCCCTCGCTGCCCATCGGCCCATCGCCGGTCATTTCTCGGAAGAAAACATAAGAAGGATTGCGGTCCATCAGCGCCCGGCCTTCCGCGGGGTGGGACGCTATCCATTGCCGCAGATAGGCGAGCGAGATCTGGTCGACCGGCACGCCGGTCGCGGCCAGGACATGGCCGATCGAGACATAAGGCCGGCCGTTGCTGCCGTCATAGCCAACGCGTACGACCCGGCCATCGGGCAAGGTCACCCGGCCGGAGCCCTGGACACCCAGGAAGAACGCATCGACGGCATCGTCGACCCAGAGAAATTCGAGACCGTGGCGATCGAGACTACCGCCCTCGATGGCGATGCGATCGTCATAGGGCACCAGGTGGCTTCCCTTGATCCGTCCGGCGATGCGCTGGCCTTTGAGGGCGGGCCGGAACTGGCCGAGATCCACCGAGATCAGGTCGGTGGGATGATGATAGAGCGGCACCGAGTAGCGGGAATCCGGATGGCGGCTGCCGCGCAGCGCAATCTCGTAATACCCGGTGAAGAGTCCCTCCGCTTCGTCGCCGTTGCTGGCGCGCCAGGGCGTGAAGGCAGATTCGAAGAACCGCCGCGCCGCCGTGCTGTCCCCCGCCGCGATCGCCGCCGCGTCGCGGCAGATGGGCTGCCAGTCGCCCGCGCCGCCCGCGAGGTCATTTTCTGAGCCGAGGACGCGCGCGCGACAGGATTTCAACAGCGCCGGCAGCGCCTGGGCCGGATCGTCCGACTGCCAGCCGGGAAGGTCGGCGAAACTGGCCGGGGCGAGGGAAAGGTGAGGCGGCGTCGGAACCGTCGGGATGGGTGGTGATGGTCGCGGCGGCGCGACGCAAGCAGCGAGGCTCACCATGAGCGCGAGTACCAAGAACAACCCCCTCCCCCTTGATGGGGGAGGGTTGGGGTGGGGGTGATGATTGCTCGGAAGTTCGTCGCATACCGACGGAAACCGCACCGGTGGAGGCATCACCCCCACCTAACCTCCCCCATCAAGGGGGAGGAATGACCTGGGGCGAACGGAAATTTCATTCCGGATGCGTCGTCGCGGTCAGGACCCAGTTGGGATCGTTGGAGCGGACGTTGCGGGCGAAGGTCCAGACATCGATATGTTCGGCCTGGCGCTCGGGGTCGCCCTCGACGATCTGGCCGGCGCTGTCGCGGGTCGCCGAGATTTGCATGGTCACGAATTTGACGACCAGCTTGGCCGTGCGGCCCTCGAGCGCGGCCTCGAGGATCTCCGGATCCTGCATCCGCACGATCTTGGTGTCGACGGTTTCCTTGGCGGCGAGGCGCTGGCGGATGACCTCGGTGAAGGAATCATAGACATCGTCACTGACCAGCGGCCGCAGGGTCGCCGTATCGCCGGCCGCGAAGGATTTGATGATCATCTCGAAGGCGTAGCGCGCACCCTCGATGAAATGCTCCGGCCGGAAGCCCGGGTCGGCGGCCTGGATCTGCGCGAAACCCGCCTGTTGCGGCGTCTGCGGACGGTTGGGCACCAGGTCGATCACCTTGCCGCCCGGGCGCGGAACCACGATCGGCGCGGCGGCATCGCGCACGGGCGTCACGATCGGTGGCCGTTCTGTCCCTGTCCGGCGGCCGAGCACGGCGCGCAGGCGGAAGACGAGAAATATCGCTACGCAGGCGTAGACAATGATATCGATATATTGACTGGTCATGAGTAGTGCTTGTCCGCGGGTGAGGTTACCGTCGAATCTGTCCCGAGCGGCGATAAATCATCCCTGACACATAGGTGGAAGCGGCCGAAAGAACAAGCCATGAGGATTCTTCTCGCCATTCTACTGCTGCCCCTGGTCGATATCGCCAGTTTCGTGGTGGTCGGACCGCGGCTCGGCGTGGCCGGCACCTTGCTGCTGGTCGTGCTCAGCGTCATGACCGGGATTGCCGTGCTGCGTCGGAGCGGCCTGCGTGCCGTCGAACGGTTGCGCAGCACACTCATCGATGGTCGCCAGGCGGTGCCCGAGACGATCGACGCCGCGCTGCTGGCGCTGGCGGGTATCCTGTTCATCCTGCCCGGTTTCGCCAGCGACATTCTGGCGTTGCTGCTGTTGCTGCCGCCGGTGCGCGATCTGATCACCCGGCAGCTGATGGCCAATTTCAAGCGCTATGGTTCGGTCATCGTCACCACGCATACGCCGGGGCCCAGCGGCGCGCCGGGCGGCAAGGTGATCGATGTGGATTACGACGAAATCGACGGGCCGCGGCGCTGAGCGCCGTTCAGGCGAGGACGTTCAGGACCGAACCGCTGCCGGCCGAGCTGGTGGTGTTGCTGCCGGCCAACGCGGCGACGGAACTGCTGTTGAGCCCGAGCGAGGAGAGGATTGAGGTAATCGCCGCTGTCTGCGACGACGCGGCGCTGGTGGCCGAACTGGTGGTGCCGTTGAGGGTCGAGGAGCTGAGACTCGTCGCCCCGGAAGCCGGTGCACCCCCGGTGCGCTGGTAGATCGCATAGCCGACTGCGGTCAGCTGGTAGGCGCCAACCTGGGTCTTGGTCGAGGTATCGAACTGTTTCGCCGTGAGCTTGATCCAGCCGTAGGACCGCAAAGTCGAGAGCACCGAGGGCTCGGTGCCGTTGGTGTTCCAATGTTCGGTCAGGGTGCCGTCGGCCTCGCCGCCGATCGCCTGCAACACGCTGTGATAGCTGGTCTTGATGCCGCCGCTGCCGAGCGCGGTTGCGGTTGCCGCCGCAGCCGAGGTGCCGTTGCCATTGCTCTGCAACACGCCGAGCACGCTATTGGCCGTCGTCGAGCCCTTGCCCGCCAGCACGCCGAACAGGCTGGTATCGGCCGTCGTGCCCTGGGCCTGGTTCAGAAACGACTGCAAGGTGCTGCCGACCGTGACGTTGAAGGACGCCGGAACGATTGAACTCATGACACCCTCCTTATCCCTGTCGGGCGGTTTCGCGATGATAGCGCGGCAAATCTTGCCTAGCGATTAAAGTATTTTACTCTGTTTCACCGCAATCGCGCAGAAAAATGATTCGCGACATTTTCGATCCGTAGTTTTCAGGAGCTAGGGCTGAAAAGCGGGGCAGATGCCAGAGTGGGACTCGTCA
>CAIUCF010000314.1 GCA_903897565.1 uncultured Rhodospirillales bacterium
CTGGATAACGATTCTTGTCGCGACGCCCGGCACCGCGGCACGGCTGCAACGCTTCGCGATCGACGTCCGCCCCCCCGGCGCCGTGCTATGATAGGCCGCATCGACCGCTCGCTCCCACGCACCCGGATCCCCCCATGTCCCTCACCACCTGGTTAGCCTTCACCATCGCCTACGCCATCATGGCGTTCACGCCCGGGCCCGTGATCATGCTGATCGTCTCCTACGCCGTGAGCCAAGGCAAACGCACCGCGCTGGCGATCGTCGCCGGCACCACTTTGGGCGATTCGACCTGCATGACGGCGGCGGTGCTCGGGGTCGGGGCCCTGCTCCAGGCTTCGGCGCTGGCGTTCACCCTGCTCAAGCTGTTCGGGGCGGCGTATCTGGTGTTTCTCGGCGTCAAGCTGTGGCGCCAGCCGGTCGGCGAGACGACATCGGAAAACCCGGCGGCCGGGTTGTCGCTGTGGCGGGCCTTCATCCATGCCTATCTCTCGACCGCCTTCAATCCCAAGACCGTGCTGTTCTTCATGGTGTTCGTGCCGCAGTTCATGAACCCGCACGCGGCGCTGCTGCCGCAGCTGGGGATGATGCTGGTCAGCATCATGGTGTTCGGCGCGCTGATCGACGGCAGCTACTCGCTGTTCGCGGCGCGGATCGGCTCCCGGCTGTCGAGCCGGCGCAGCCGCAAGGCCGTCAACCAGGTGGCGGGCGGCATCCTGGTCGGCGAAGGCGCGCTCGCCGCCGCGTGGCGCGGCATCGCCAGCTGAGCCAGAGCCACGCCGCATGGGAGCGCTGCGGCAACCGCACTTGGAACCGTCGATAGCATGTGATTAGCATGCATAGTGATGTTTTAAACATCACTATGCCTTGTTTAACGCGGAGCTCATCAAGATGATGACCGCAGCGCAGATGCGTGCGGCCAGGGCGTTGCTGGGGATTGACCAGAAGACCTTGGCCGAATTGTCAGGGGTATCGCTGCCCACGATCCAGCGCATGGAATCCAGCGACGGCATGGTCCGCGGCATCGTCGACAGCCTGACCAAGGTGGTCGAGGCGCTCGACCGCGCCGGCATCGCCCTGATCGGCGAGCAGACGGCGAGTCCTGCCGGCGGCCGCGGCGTGCGGCTCAAGGATCCGGAGACACGGTCATGATGCGTCAGATTGCGCCGCCGAGCTTTACCGAGCTGTTCACGCCGAAGCTGGTCACGGTGCTGCGCGAGCAGTATGGGCTGGCGGCGTTGCGGGCCGATCTCGTCGCCGGCCTCACCGTCGCGATCGTCGCGATTCCGCTGTCGATGGCGATCGCCATCGCCTCGGGCGTGAGCCCGGCGCAAGGACTGTTCACCTCGATCGTCGGCGGCCTGATCGTCTCGATGTTCGGCGGCAGCCGCTTCCAGATCGGCGGGCCGGCCGGCGCCTTCATCGTCCTGGTCTCGACCACGGTGAGCCAGCATGGTTATGACGGCCTCGCCGTCGCCACCATGATGTCGGGGTTGATGCTGGTGTCGATCGGGCTGCTGCGGCTCGGCACCTATATCAAATACATTCCCTACCCGGTCACGGTGGGTTTCACTGCCGGGATCGGCGCCATCATCTTCGCCGGCCAGATCAAGGAGTTGCTCGGCCTCACCCTGCCCGGCCGCGAGCCCGGTCCGGTGATCCCGAAACTCGAGGCGCTGTGGCAGGCGCTGCCGACGTTCGCGCCGGCGGCCTTCGCCGTCGCGTTGTTGACGATCGGCATCATCCTGGTGTGCCGCCACTACCGGCCGAGTTGGCCGAATTTCCTGATCGCGGTCTGCGTGACCTCGATCGTGGTCGCGGTGCTGCACCTGCCGGTCGCCACCATCGGCTCGCGCTTCGGCGCCATGCCGAGCGCCCTGCCCGCGCCGCATCTGCCGAGCTTCTCGTTGCAGACCGTGCTCGCCGTCTTGCCCGACGCCTTCGCCTTCACCCTGCTCGGCGGCATCGAATCCCTGCTCTCCGCGGTCGTCGCCGACAGCATGACCGGCCGCCGCCACCGCTCGAACTGCGAGCTGGTGGCCCAGGGTCTCGCCAATATCGTGACACCGCTGTTCGGCGGGATCTGCGTCACGGGCACGATCGCGCGCACGGCGACCAATGTTCGCGCCGGCGCCCATGGCCCGGTCGCGGGCATGGCGCATGCCCTGTTCCTGCTGATCCTGCTGATGGTTGCGGCACCGCTTGCCGCCTATATCCCGCTGGCGGCCTTGGCCGGCGTGCTGACCATCGTGTGCTGGGGCATGGCCGAGCGCCATGGCTTCGTCATCCTGCTGCGGACGTCCAGGGGCGACGCCGTCGTGCTGCTGACGACCTTCCTGCTGACGATCTTCCGCGATCTCACCACCGGCATCGTCGGCGGCTTTTCGATCGGCGCACTGATCTTCCTGCGCCGGATGTCGAACCAGGTCGGGGTCGAGCAGGTGACGCCGCTGGTGCGCGAGGACGCCGCCGACAATGCCACCGCGCGCGAGCAATACGACGCCGGGCTGACGGCGGCGGACGACATCATCATCTACCGGATCTCCGGCGCCTTCTTCTTCGGCACGGCGGCCGCCATCACCTCGGTGCTCGACCGCATCGCGGTGCGCCCTAAGGCCTATGTCATCGATTTCTCGGAGGTCGCCCTGCTGGATTCCACGGCCGCCGCGGAGATCGAACGGTTCGCCACGCAGTCAGCGCGTCGCGGCACCGCTTTGGTCTTCACCGGCGCCCAGACCTCCGTGCGCCGCGCCCTGCTCGCCCATGATCTGCGGCCGCCGCGGGTGCGGTTCCGCAGCAATATCGCCGATGGCGTGATCGCCGCACGCGAGGCGATTACCGGTACGATCAGCGAGGAAGAGCAACACCCAGCCTGACCGCCACGGTCGCGGCGATCGCCGCGGCGACGGTGTCGAGATCCTGGGCGGCGTCGATCACCGCGCAGCGATCGGGCTCGGCCGAGGCGGTGGCGAGGAAGATCGCCCGCACCTTTTCGTGAAAACCGTCGCCACGATCCTCGAAACGATCGCTCGGGCCTCGCCGCGCCGCCGCCCGGGCGCGCCCGACCGCCACCGGAAGATCGAGGATCAGGGTCAGATCGGGCCGGAAGCTGCCCCGCGCCACGGCGCCGAGCTGCTCGATCGCCGCAAGGTCGAGCCCGCCCGCCCCCTGATAGGCGCGCGTCGAATCCTCGAAGCGGTCGCTGATCACCCACTCGCCCCGCGCCAGGGCCGGCCAGACGGTACGGACCAGATGATCGCGGCGCGCGGCGTAGACCAGCAGCGCCTCGGTCACCGCGTCCCAGCGATCGACCCCGCCGCCCATCAGCAGCTTGCGAATCTCCTCCGCCCCGACCGAGCCGCCCGGCTCGCGGGTGACGACGACGGTATGGCCGAGGCCGGCGAGCGCGTCGCGCAACCGGCCGATCTGGGTGGATTTGCCGGCGCCCTCGCCGCCTTCGATCGTGATGAAGCGACCCGACGCCGGCATCGGCTCAGCTGCTCTTGTGCGAGAGCAGATAGCCGAGCGCGGCCTTCATCCGTCCCCATGTGCCGAGTGCCGCGACGTCCGCCGTCGCGACCACGGGAACCACGAGCGGCTGCATGCCGGGCGCGGTGATCGTCGCCTGGCCGATCTGCTGGCCGCGCACCACGGGCGCCTTCACGGGCGCGTCATAGGTCACCGTCACCTTCATGTCGCGTCGCGCCAGCTTCGCCAGGTTCACCGTCACGTCGCTATCGACCTGCAGGAGGACCTTGGGCGCGACACCGAGCCAGACCGCGGCCTCGCCGACGCCGTCGCCCTTGTGGAACAGCTTGTAGGTCTTGAAGGTGTCGAGCGCCCAGTTGACGATGCGCTCGCCCTCGGCCGAACGGTTATTCATGCTGCCGAGCCCGGTCATCACGGCGATGATCCGCATATCGCCGCGCTTGGCCGACGCGGTGAGGCAGAAGCCGGCCTCGTCGGTATGGCCGGTCTTGACGCCATCGACGCCCATATTCTTGTAGAGCAAGGGGTTGCGATTGCCCTGCTTGATGCCGTTATAGGTAAAATCGATCTGCGAGAAATAATGATAATACTCGGGGAAGTCGCGGATCAGGTGGATCGCGATCTGGGCCAGATCATGCGCCGAGGAGAAGTGGTTGGGGTCCGGCAGGCCGTTGACGTCGGCGAAATGGCTATCCTTGAGGCCCATCCGCTTGGCGTCGTCGTTCATCATGTCGACGAACGCGCCTTCCGACCCGGCGATGCCCTCGGCGAGCGCGATGCAGGCGTCGTTGCCGGATTGCACGATCATGCCGCGCATCAGCTCATCGACCGTCACCGGTTTGCGCGGCTCAATAAACATGCGCGAGCCCTCGGCGCGCGCGGCGCGCTGCGACACGGGCACGACCTGATTGAACGCGATCGTCTTGCGTTTAAGCGCGGCGAATGTGAGGTATTCCGTCATCAGCTTGGTGAGCGAGGCCGGCTCGACCCGCTCGGCGGTGCTTTGGTCCACCAATACCTGGCGGCTATACGGATCGAAGAGCAGGTACGCTTTCGCCGCGACCGCTGGCGGCGGCGAAATGGGAGGTCCGGATTGCGCAAGAGCCGCGCTCGCCGCCCACAGAAGAAGCAGGATGACTGTTCGCATGGCGGAAAAGAGGCGGATTATACGCGGGTTGCCTTGCCGCGAAAGGCTTGAAACAATACTTGCCTTTCAAATAGCCCCGGAGGAGACGAGTTTGTTCGCCAGGACATCAGGGATTGGCACTGCAATCCTTTTCGCCGTCAGCACCGCCTTGAACGTTGCGCTGGCGGCCGAGCCCGTTACCGTAAGCGATGCCTGGATACGC
>CAIUCF010000315.1 GCA_903897565.1 uncultured Rhodospirillales bacterium
CCCAAGGATACCGGCGGCACCGCCGACGGTGCCCGCGCGGCTGCCGGCGAAGCGATCGCCGATGGCGCGAAGCTGATCGTCGGTCCGCTGACGGCGCCCGAGATCGATGCCATCCGCCCGGCTGCGCAGGCCGCGAGCGTGAATATGATTGCGTTTTCCAATGTCGCGGCGGTCGCCGGAAACGGGGTCTACCTGATCGGCTTTCTGCCCGGCCAGGAGATCGACCGAGTCGTGGGCTACGCGTTTTCGACCGGCGCTTCGCATTTTGCCGTGATCGCGCCTACCAATCCCTATGGCCAGCTCAGCATCGCCGCGCTGCAATCGGCCGCGGCGAAATACGGCGCCTCGGTCGATGCCTCGGAATCCTTCGCCCCCGACGAGTCGGATCTCGCGGCCGCCGTTCAGCGCCTCACCAACAACGGCGCGCCGAGCTTTACCGCGGTGCTGCTGCCCGAGGGCGATCAGCAGCTCAAGGATGTCGCCGTCCAGCTCTCGACCCAGAAGATCGCGCCGCCGCAATTCCGCCTGCTGGGCGCCGGTCTCTGGGATGGGCCGGGGCTCGGTGGCGAGCCGGCGCTCGTCGGTGGCTGGTACGCCTCGCCGCCGACCGAGGCGCGGACCGGCTTCGAGCAGCGCTTCGCCCAGATCTATGGCCATCGACCGCAGCGCCTGGCCTCGCTCGCCTATGACGCCGTCGGTGTCGCCGCCGTGCTCGATCGTTCAGGGGGTGATTTCTCGGCCAATTCCCTGACCAACCCGAGCGGTTATGCCGGCACCAACGGCGTGTTCAGGTTCCTGGCCGATGGAACCAACGAGCGTGGCCTGGCGGTGGTCGAGGTCGAGCCGGCAGGCGTCTCCGTGATCAGCCCGGCGCCGCAGAGCTTCGCGCCCGGCCCGTGATGACCCCGTGGACCGACCGCACCGGCAAGGTCTCGCTGCTGAAGAGCGCGGTGCTGCTGGCGTTATGCCTGCCCGCCTTGATGATTCTGTACAATCTGGTCGCCGGCCCTCCGGTCGCAAGGCCGGCCATCGAGGTCAACCATCAGGCCGGGCTCTGGAGCGTGCGGCTGGTAATGGTGGCGCTCGCGATCACGCCGCTGCGGCATATCGTGAAATGGCCGCGGCTGATCACGGTACGCCGGATGATCGGCGTCGCCGCCGCGCTCTATCTGGCGCTGCATTTCCTGGCCTATGTCGTCGACAAGGGCTTCGATCTCGCGACCGTGCTGACCGAGATCGTCCAACGGATCTACCTGATGATCGGCTTCGCCGGCCTGATGATCATGACGGCACTGGCAGTCACCTCGAGCGACGGCATGATCCGGCGCCTCGGCGCCAAGCGCTGGCAGCGCCTCCACAAGCTGATCTACCTGCTCGGCCTGCTCGCGATCCTGCATTATTTCCTGCAGATGAAGCTGAATGTCGCGCAGCCGACAGTGTTCTTCGGTCTGCTGCTGTGGCTGATGGGTTATCGCCTGATCTTCTGGCGGGGCGGCGTCACCTGGGCAACCGCCATCATCCCGCTGTTGCTGCTGAGTCTCGCCGCCGCCCTGCTCACCGGCTTCGGCGAGGCGCTCTACTTCAATCTCCACCGCGGCATTCCGGTGGCGCGTATTCTCAACGCCAATCTGAGTTTCGTCAGAGGGCCGCGCCCGGGCTGGATCGTGTTGTTCTTCGGCTTGGGCGCGACCGGGCTGGCGATCGGGCGGCGGATCTGGGATGCCGTCGTGCCGGTCAGGGCAGCAGCCGCTCGAGTACCGCGTTGAGACGCTGCCGCCCGGCCGCCGTCGCCGCCAGTCGGTCCTGGTCGAGCGTCACGAAGCCGCCATCGATCATCAGCGCCAAGCCGCGCGGGTCGAGCAAACTCGTCGGGCGCTCGCCGAGCTCCTGACGGAAGCGATCGATCGCGATCCCTTCGGTCAGCCGCAACCCCATCATCAGCACTTCGACAAGCCGTTCATCGCGGGCCACATCGAGCCGCGAATCGAGGCCGGTCCCGGAAGACTCGACGGCCGTCAACCAGGCCTCGGGCGAGCGATGACAGGTGGTGGCGATTTTCTTGCCGGCGATGGTCAGGCGGCCATGGGCGCCCGGGCCGACGCCGACATAGTCGTCGTAGCGCCAGTAGGTCAGGTTGTGGCGGCTTTCCTGGCCGGGCCGGGCATGATTGGAAATTTCGTAGGCTGGCAAGCCGGCCGCGGCCAGCAATTCCTGGGTCTGCTCGTAGAGCGCACCGGCGAGGTCGTCATCCGGCAGGACGAAGCCGCCGCGGGCGTAGCTGTTGTGAAAAGCGGTGCCCGGCTCGATGGTCAGCTGGTAGAGCGAGAGATGGCCGACGGCACGGTCGAGCGCCTCGCGCAGCTCCGCGGCCCAGGATGCGGTGGTCTGGCCCGGACGGGCGTAGATGAGATCGAAGCTGAAGCGATCGAAGGTCTTGGCCGCGGTGGCAATCGCCGCCTTCGCCTCGTCGACGTCATGAGTGCGACCGAGAAACGACAGATCCGCAGGCACGAGCGACTGGATTCCGAGCGAGACCCGATTGACGCCGGCGCTGCGGAAGCCCTGGAACCGCCCGGCCTCGACCGAATTCGGATTGGCCTCAAGGGTAATCTCGACGTCATCGGCGACCGGCCAGAGGCCTGCGACGCGATCGATGACCGCCGCCGTCGTCTGCGGGTCCATCAGCGACGGCGTGCCGCCGCCGAAGAACACCGAGGTGACGCGACGGCCGGGCGTCAGAGCGGCGGCGTAGTCCAGATCCACGAGCAGCGCGCGACGCCAGCGCGCCTCGTCGATCTCGGCGCGGACGTGGCTGTTGAAGTCGCAATACGGACATTTCGACCGACAGAACGGCCAATGGACATAGATGCCGAATCCCGCCGGGGTCACGGCGCCGTGAGGCAGTGGTTTACCAACTGCGCGAAGGCGCGCGCGCGGTGGCTCATGGCGTGCTTCTCGGCGGGATCGATCTCGGCAAACGTCTCGCTGCGGCCTTCGGGAATGAAGATCGGGTCGTAGCCAAAGCCGCGATCCCCCCGTGGCGGGAACACGAGATCACCATGAATCGCACCCTCGAAGCACTCGACATGGCCATCGGGCCAGGCCAGCGCCAGAGCGCAGACGAAGGCTGCGCCGCGATCCGTCGAGCCGGATTCCCGCCATTCCCGCTCGACCCTCGCCATGGCCAGGCCAAAATCCTTGGTCTCGCCCGCCCAGCGCGCCGAGTAGAGCCCGGGTGCCCCGCCGAGTGCCGCGACCGTCAGCCCGGAATCATCGGCGAGTGCCGGCAGCCCCGTCGCTTGGGCCGCAGCCAGCGCCTTCAGCGCGGCATTGGCGATGAAGGTATCCCCCGTCTCCTCCGGCTCGGGCAGACCGAGCGCCCCGGCCGAGATCGGCTCGATCCCGAACGGCGCGACCAGTGGCGCGATCTCGCGCAGCTTGCCGGCATTATGGCTGGCGAGCACGAGCTTGCCGGGGATCAGGCGGCGGTGGGCCATCGGCGCTAATTGCCGTTGAACAGGCCGCCGCCGAGGCCGACGGCCACGCGCTGCAACCGGACCAACTCGCTGATGCCCTTGCGCGCGAGCTTGAGTAGTTCGGCAAATCCTTCCTCGGCAAAGGGCGTCGTTTCCGCAGTCGCCTGGATCTCGACGAGCTTGCCCGACGCGGTGAGGACGAAATTGGCATCGGCATCGGCTTCGGAATCCTCGATATATTCGAGATCGAGCACGGGAACGCCGCGATGGATGCCGCAGGAGATCGCCGCTACCTGATCACGCAGCGGCAAGGCCGGGATCAGCTTGGCGTCGACCAGCTTGCGCAGCGCGAGATGGAGCGCGACATAGCTGCCGGTGATCGCCGCGGTGCGGGTGCCGCCATCGGCCTGGATCACATCACAATCGATCTTGATCTGCCGCTCACCCATGCCTTTGAGGTCAGTGACCGCGCGCAGCGAGCGGCCGATCAGGCGCTGGATTTCCTGGGTACGGCCCGACTGCTTGCCGCGCGCGGCTTCGCGATCGGAGCGGGTATGGGTCGAGCGCGGCAGCATACCGTATTCCGCGGTTACCCAACCCGAGCCGGTATTGCGCAGAAACGGTGGCACCTTCTCGTCGATGCTGGCCGTGCACAACACGTGGGTGTCGCCAAATTTCGCGAGGCAGGAGCCTTCGGCGTATTTCGAGACATGGGGCTCTAGGCTGACAGCGCGAAGCTGATCGACAGCGCGACCGGAGGGA